>NZ_CBAYMC010000303.1:0-4329 GCF_964826245.1 Armatimonas sp.
CATACAGGGAATCGGCATGAAGTGACTCTCGACATTGTCAATGTCTGCCGACTCAAAGTAGTGGTCAATGCGAATCCAGTGCATCTCGCGACCCGCTGCCACTTGTTCTTTACCGACGGTTGGGATATTGTTCTCCGCCTGGCACGCAATCGTACAGGCGTTACAGCCGATACAAGTTGTCAGATCAATGCTCATTGCCCAAGCATTGAAGCCCTTACGTGAGTAATCAGGATAAAGCGAGATATTGCCTTCTTTATTCGCCTCATGCTTGGTCGTCGGATCGGCATCAATGTAGAGCCAGTGCCTACGCCCTAGCCCAAAAGCGTCGTCGGCAATCACCGTGGGGAGCTTGTCGGCAGCGATCTCATGTGCACCGCCTCCATCATGTTCCCCGTGCGCATCACCATGCCCACTGGCCTCACCCGCTCGTTCGGGCTCGGCGTGGTGCGGCTCATGAAGATGCCCCTTGGTCTCGACAAAGCGGGCCAGTGTGCCCGAGCGGACAATATCGCGGTTTTTGTGCTCGACCACGTGAAGCGCTTCGTTCACCCCGAACGGGTCGGTGGTTTCCGAGCGCATCAGGTGGTGGGGCTGGGTGTAGGCAAGCTCATAGGTCTCATTGGTTGCCTTGACCGTCACCCCCACGGCATGATTTAGCGAGTCACTGGTGCGGACGGGGTAGACATCAAAGCCCTGCTTCTCACAGACCGCTCCGCCTTTTGTCCGACCGTAACCGAGAAAGAGCGTGATCGTATCATCAGGCTGACCGGGTTGAACCCACACAGCCACCTTGACACTCGCTCCACCGACAGTCACTTCGATAAGCTTCTTACCAGAGTACTGCGCGATATTGACCGCGTCGTTATTTCCTTCGGAAGCGATCAGCCCTAGCTTCTTGGCAGTCTTTGGCGAGATCAGTGCGGCATTGTCCCAGACAATCGTGGTCAGGGGCTTGGGCAGCTCCTGAAGCCAAGTGTTATTAGCATACCGCCCGTCCCAGATCGTCGGATCGGGGCGGAAGTTTACTTCCAGATCGGGGGACGCGGGGGTCTCAGGAAGGCTCGCCAGTAAGCTCGCCACAGGCACCACCGCGACAGCAGGGCTTGCGGTTCCAGGAAGCACGCCATCATGAACGGCCTTGCGCCAGACAGGCTCCGCAATCGTGGCGTGGTGCTGGCGGAGCAGCTCCATTCCCGTCAGGGGCTGTCCTAGCAAGAGCGCGATCACTTCAGTAGCCGTCTTGGTTGCATAGAGCGGCTCCACCAGGGGCTGTTGCAGCCCAACGGTTCCATCGTGCGCCTTCAGATCCCCCCACGACTCCAGGCCATGTGACTCTGGCAGCGACCAGTGAGAGAGCTCAGCAGTCTCGTTTTCATAGTGGGAGAGATGCGCCCGGAGAGGACACTTCTCGGAGAGGTAGGCTTTCTTGAGGTTCGCATCGGCAGGGCCATCGTAGAGCGGGTTGCCTCCCAGAGTCAGCAAGAAGCTCACTTTTCCTGCTTCAATATCAGCGGAGAGTGCCTTGATGTCTGCCGCCTGATCGGTTACTTTCGCTTCAATTGGCGCATGGTAGGTAACCCCCTTGCCACTAGCCCCAATCGCAGCGTTGATCGCGTGGGCAATGGCATGGAGCGCGGGCGACTGCTCATCACCTGGTATCACCACGCCGCCGTTTTTCAGATCCTCCACCAGCGTATTCAAGAAAGCTTCGTCCACACCGGTGGGAAGCTGCCCGGCTCCGCTTCCCGTGATCTTGGCAAGCACCACACGAGCGACACGCTCCACATCGGTAGGCCTCACGGCCAAACGATGATCCGATGATGCCCCGGTAACGGTGTAGCTGCTCTCAATGGTGTAGAGGCGATTCATCTCCGGCTTGTCAATGCGCACACGGCGGCCATCGGCAAACTCGCGGGCATAGCGCACGGAACCAGGGAGAGTTAGCAGGAAGTCTGCATCCAGCGAGAGAATGGTCTTTGCCTGGTTTAAGTGGTAGACCGGCGTCAGTGGCTTCCCAAAAGCAAGCTGAGTGCCTTTGCGGACATTGCCCTGCGAGAGCGGCTCCCACTGAATCCACTTGGCACTCGGGTAAGCACTGATAAACTTCCCGATCATCGCAGCATAGGTTGGACTCACGACAGTCGGGGTGACCAGGCGAATCCCTGCACCACCACTGGCAGCCTCTTTCTGAAGCACCGGGCGAGCGGTTGAGAAGAACTGATCCCATGTCCGAACTTCCCCGCGCTCGATCACAGACTGAGCACGCTCAGGATCGTAGAGAGAGAGCAGCTCGGACTGTGTCCAGACATCGGTGGCACCAAGGCTCGAAGGGTGCTCGGGGTTGCCTTCGATCTTAACCGGGCGGCCCTCGTAAGAGCGCACCAGCACTCCGATTCCCAGGCCCCGGCTCTCGAGCGTGGTGGCGTAGTAGAGCGACTGACCGGGCACAAGCTGCTCGGGGGCACGGACATAGGGCACCGACTTTGTCTGCGGCATGATGCGGCAGCCAGAGAGCCCGGCAAGCGCCATTCCCGCACCGGTGAGCTTCAGAAAGTCACGACGGTCCAGGTCTAAGAGTGTCGCACGGTTGGGAAACTCTTCATCTACCCACTGCGTAAACTCTTCGGTCTTCGCCAGCTCGGCGTAGGATTTCCACTGTTTGGTCTTCATAATGTTCAAATTAGTGATGGCAAACGGCGCAGTCTGAGAGCTGCTCCACCTTAATGTTGTATTCCTTGACGAGCTTCTTGCCTTCTTCGAGCTCCTCACCCTTGCGAGCGTACTGCTCGCCTAACATCAGAGTCTGCTCCTCTTCCGTCAAGCCAGAGCCAGCCCACTCTTTCTTACCCGTCTTTTCATCGTGCAGCACAGTGCCCGTCTTGGTCTTGCGGATCTTCTCATAGAGATCAAAAGCGGATCCAGGCTTCCCCACGTACTTTTCGGGATGAAGGTGGCAATCCAAACACCAGGCCATCTGGAAGGGACGACCTTTGTAGGCCATCTGCATCGACTGCACCGGGCCATGACAGTTGTTACAGTTCACGCCTCGATTGATGTGAATCGAGTGGTTAAAGTAGACAAACTCAGGAACTTTATTAAGAGTTGTCCACTTGAGCGGAATATTCTTCTCGTAGCTCTCCCGCACAGGCTCCAGAAGCGGACTATTGGACCAGACCTGCGAGTGGCACGACATACAGGTGTGGGTCGCCGGATAGCCTGCCTTGGCGGACTTCTCCACCGACGTATGGCAGTAGCGACAGTCCAGTCCTAGCTCAGTGACATGGTGCTCATGCGAGAAGGGAACGGGTTGCTCGAAGGCAGTGCCTACTTTAGTGACATAGCCAGAGCGGGTAAACTGCGAGATGGTGATCATGGCCACTAAGGGAGAAGTGGCGACGCCAATAATGGCCATCTTGCCGATCACATTACTACTAGGTGCGAAAATATTTGGCATGGATAATCAGTCCTGACCGACCCGAGGCGCCGGTATAACTGCGAGGCGTAAAAAGCCCGCCACTTTGTACACGATTTCACGAATTTCAGCAAGACCTAAGACGGTCATTTATTTGTGTTCCTTAACCACTGCCAAAACGCGCGTCCACAGCCAAGGCTAAGAACAGCAGCGCTAGGTACAACATAGAATATTTATAAGCTTTCAGTGCAGAGAGCCGATCTGTCCCACGACGAAGCTTCCAGCTCTGCTGCACCAGCATTGCGCCCAGTGCGACCGCAGGAATCGCATAGAGCCATCCTGCAAGCCCTTGTGCCACGGGCAAGAGCGAGACCCCCACCGTAATCACGGCGTAGAGAATGATCTGCGTCACGGTTCGCTTATCTCCCACTACCGCAGGGAGCATCGGCACGCCCACGGCTGCATACTGGTCTTTGATGAGTAGCGCCAGCGCCCAGAAGTGCGCCGGAGTCCAGACAAAGATAATCGCAAAGAGATACCAGGCCAGTGCACCCTTAAGATCTCCCGTCACAGCAGCCCAGCCCACCAGAGGCGGGAAGCAGCCCGCTGCGCCACCAATCACGATATTTTGCACCGTGCGGCGCTTGAGCAGCAGTGTGTAGATCACCACGTAGAAAACCAATCCACACAGGCTCAGCATCGCAGCCAGTAGGTTCGCGCCCAGCCAGAGCGTGAAGAACGAGGCCAGTGCCATAACCAAGGCAAAGCCCAGTGCCTGATTTGCAGGAATGGTAGCCGTGACCGTGGGGCGCTTGGCCGTGCGGGTCATCTTAGCATCAATATCACGGTCAATGACCATATTGAAGGCATTGGCCGCTCCCGCCGAGCAGTAGCCACCCACAAAAAGTGCGACAAAG
>NZ_CBAYMC010000304.1:0-4326 GCF_964826245.1 Armatimonas sp.
GGCCAGCCCAAGCTCGTCGGCTACCACGGCCCCGCCGCAGGGAAAGTGATCCCTCTGATGGACGCCCTCACTGTGGGCCGTGAGCCCGACAATACGCTCTCACTCCCCACCGACAGCACCGTCAGCCGCAAGCACGCGGTCTTTCTGCCCACCGGTACCGGCTGGGAGCTCTCCGACAGTGGCTCGGCCAACGGAACCTTTATCAACGGCCAGCGCCTTGCCAACCCCCAGGTGCTCTCTCACGGTGATGAGATCAAGATCGGCTCGTCGAGGTTGCGCTATGAAGCGTGAGTGGTTTTCCCCCCCGCTGAGCGGGGGCTGGGGGGGGAACCGTAAATGAACTTCCCCTCACGCATTCTTCTCTTTCTGCTGGCGGGAGCCGCCGCTGGGCTCCTGGTGGTCTTCCTCACCGATCTCACCGGAGTCCTGCGCATCACCGACCAGTGGCCACCGACCAAGACCGACCTGAACAACACCACCTGTGCTGCGGTGTGCTTTGGCGGTTTTCTGGGGGCGCTTTTTGGCGTCGCCTCCAACCTAGCGTCGGGGACGCGGGACTGGGTGCGCGCGATTGGCTTTGGGCTAGGAATCGGGATTGCAGCGGGGTTTGTGGGGATTACGTTTGGCATGGCGGTCTTTGGGCCGCTCTATGTGGAGAAGGCCCGCAACCCGCTGGCGTTTCTAGGCAACGTGATCGCCCGTGGCCTCGGCTGGTGCTTTATCGGGGCGCTCGCAGGAACCGCCGAGGGCTGGCGCAAGCAGAGCGTTCGCGTGGGGCGCAATGGCCTGATCGGTGGCGCGATTGGGGGCCTGCTCGGTGGCGCAGTCTTTGAGATCGCGCCGTATCTGATGCCGGGAGTCCGCGCCGGAGCCGTCTCACGCACCCTGGGCTTTGTGATCACCGGTGCGATGATCGGGCTGTTTATCGCGCTGGTTCAAGAGTGGCTTAAAGAAGCTTGGGTGAAGATCCAAGTGGGCCGCAATGAGTTCAGCAAAGAGATTCTTTTAGAGAAAGCCGAGAGCAAGATCGGCCGCAACGAGCTGTGCGACATCCCGCTCTTTGGCAATGCGCAGATCGGGCGGAGCCACGCGCTACTGGTCGCGCTTCCCAGCGGCGGCTACGCCGTCCGCGATACCGGTGAGTCCCCGATTGGCGTCTTGGTCAATGGCGCAAAGATCACAGGTGAGCAGAAGCTACGCTCGGGCGACCAGATTCAGATCGTGGATCGGGTACTGGTGTTCTTTGAAAAACAAGTCCGTCAGCGCACTGTGCTCGAAAACCGCGATGTGAAGCAAGCCCCCGCCGTGCCCGTCGCCCAGCCCGGCGTGTCGCCATACACAATCCCACAAGCTCCCCCGCTGGGCGGGGGGCGGGGGGGAAGTAAGTTGGTTGTTGTTACGGGGCCACACTCGGGGCAGAGCTTTGCCTTGCAAGCGGGGCTGGTCTTTGGACGCGATCCCGGCAACAGCGCCGCGCTTCCCGCCGACACCAAGGCATCGCGGCGACATGCCCAGCTTGTGTCCGACGGCGGCGGGGTGGCGCTGGAGGATCTGGGGAGCACGAACGGCACGTTTGTCAACGGCCAGCGCATTACGAAAGTCACGCTTGCACCGGGCGATCAGATCGTGATTGGCACCAGTACACTGAGGGTGGAGTAAAAGCAATGCCTTTGTGGATACTCTATAGCGTCTTTGGGTTTTGTAACGTAGTCGTAATGTGGGCTGTAACTCAGGTTTTTCGGCTAGGAGCGCAGAATGCTGTCATAAGGTTTTGTGGGGGGATGACATGGGCCTTTATCTTGCTCTTTATTGGCTCTGCGCACCAGCGCTACGACCTACGGTTATCTAGGGATTAATTTTATGCAAGTTTTATTAGAGCCAACCACACAAGGGGTGCGGGCTACTCTTTTAGGCCGCGATAGTATCTCTGCGGAGGGGCGTGATGATAAAGAAGCACTGGGCCGTCTTCAGGAGGTCTTCGCGGCACAGCTCCCTGCGGGTGCACGGGTGATTGATTGGCCAGGAACGCCACAGTCACATCCCTTGGCACGCTTTGCGGGTATGTTTCGCGACAATCCTGTCTTTGAGGATTGGCAAGAAGTAATCGCTCAGCGCCGTCAGGAGCTTGACGAAAGCAAGTGAGTCTCTATGTTCTCGACACGGACACACTCTCACTTTTTTCGCGAGGTGATGCACTTGTCACTCAAAAGATCTTGTCTACCTCGCCTCTCAGCCTGGCGGTTAGCATTATTACGGTTGAGGAGCAGATCTCAGGTTGGTACGATGTTTTGCGTAAGGCAACCACCGATGAGCGGCTCGCGCTTGGCTACGCGAGCCTGGGGCAGAGCATTGAGCTTCTGCAAAATTTTCGTATCTTGCCGTTTACTCGTGATGCTATCCGACGGTACCGAGAGCTATTGGAGTTAAAGACAAATGTTCGAAAGATGGACTTGCGCATTGCTGCGATAGCCCTAGAGTTTGAAGCGATATTGGTAACACGTAATTTACGTGATTTTAGCCGAGTTCCCGGTTTGCAAATAGAAGATTGGAGCCAATAGATGGATCAGACAATTCGCGTGAATCCGACAATGATGGGGGGCGATCCCAACCGAACCCAGATGGCGCAGCCCACGGTTATGGGCTACCCTGGCTCCCCCAATCTTGGGGGCGGGGGGGGCGGGCCGTCGCTGGTGCTCAATGTTAAAGTGAGCAATCGCTACGCCTTTGCGGGGGATCGGACACGGGCGCACGTACTGACGCAGATCTCAGCGGGTGGCGCGGGGGGCTTTGTGCCGGGAGGCAAGCGCTTGCCGGTGAATGTCTGCCTGGTGATCGACCGCTCGGGCTCGATGGACGGCTCCCCGATCCAGTACGTCAAGAAGGCCTGTGAGCACGTGGTGGACTTGCTCACCCCCGACGATGTGCTCTCCATCGTCACGTTTGAGGAATCCGTTGAGGTGCTCATGCCCGCGCGGCGTGTGACCGACCCCAATCTCATCAAGCAGCACATCCAGCGCATTGTCGCCGGAACCACGACCAATCTCTTTGATGGCCTCTACGCCGGCGGCTCGCAAGTTGCGTCGGTGCCGATGGCGGGCTACGTCACGCGGGTTCTATTGCTGACCGATGGCGAGCCGACCGCGGGACTCAAAGACTTCCAGAGCATTGTCCAGCAGGTCGCCGATCTGAAAAATCGTGGCATCACGGTCACGGCGCTGGGCTTTGGGCCGGAGTACAACGAGGAGCTGATGGCCGGGATCGCCCGACGCTCCGGGGGGAACTACTACTATATCGAGCGCCCCGAGCAGATCCCCGAGGTTTTCCAGAAGGAGATGCTGACGATATTAGGAGTGACCGCCAAGAACATCCGCCTCACTCTCACGCTCCCACGCGGGGTCACGGTGCGCCAGTGCTACGGCTCCCCACCCGAGCTAGGTGCACGCCATGCCGCCATCTCCTTGCCCGATATCGAGCGCGGCGCAACCGTCACCAAGCTCTGGGAGGTGGACTACGATCCACACGCATCCGCGACCTTCCGCACGGCGAAAGTGATCCTCTCCTGGGACGATGGCGCGACCGGCCAGCGCGAGACCCTCACTGCCAATGCGGTTGTTGAGTTCACGGGCGATGCTACGCGAGTCCCTTCAGGCGCTGATCCGCTAGTTGCGCAAGAACTAAACTCTATGCAAGCCGCCCGCGATCTGGAGAAAACCATGATGGGCATGCGCACCCAGCAGCTCAACCTCGCGGATCTAACCGCTGCTCTTAATAAAACGCAGCAGATGTTCACCCAGCAAGGCAACACCGAGGCCGCCAAGACCGTCCAGATGGCCACCCAAGCCGCCCAGCGCGGCGACACCGGCGGCGCGGAGAAAACGCTGATCGGCACCATCTACAGCCTAGACTTAGGAAAACGCTCATGACCGACTACTACGCCATTCTCGGCGTCTCCCAAAGCGCTACGGAGAGCGAGATTCGCACCGCCATGCGCGAGAAAACCCCCGAGGCCCAGCAAGACCCGGACAAGTTCGCGATCCTGATGGATGCCTTCGACACGCTCAAAGATCCCCAAAAACGCGCCGAGTACGATACCAAACGCAGCTCTTCCCCTTCCCTGGAACAGGGAAGGGGCCAGGGGATGGGTTCAGCGGCGGGTGGGGCGCTTGTTGTGGCGGGGGCGTGCCCGGTCTGCAACACCCTCGCGCCCGCCGATGAGGGCTTCTGCTCGGAGTGTGGCTACCTGCTCACCAGCCACATTGGCTCTCCCATTCTTGGGGGCGGGGGGGGCTCGCCCTTGCCCAAGCTCATTGAAGAAAGTGGTCGTGA
>NZ_CBAYMC010000305.1:0-4286 GCF_964826245.1 Armatimonas sp.
GACCGCAACCTTCGACCCCGACACAGGCTTTTTTTCGTTCCCCGGCGGCGCGAAGAAGTTCGCGATCCGCTGGGACAAAAAGAGCAAGCGCTACTGGAGCCTAGCGAGCATTGTGGACGAAAAATACCGGGCTCCTGATCCCGGCAAGATTCGCAACACGCTCGCACTGACCTGCTCCGCCAATCTGCGTGACTGGGAGGTGCGCTCGGTGATTCTCTCCCACCCGGACACGGTCCACCACGGTTTTCAATATGTCGAGTGGCTCTTCGATGGCGACGACATTATCGCCGCCTGCCGCACCGCCTACGACGATGACTTTGGTGGGGCGCACAACAACCACGACGCCAACTATCTCACCTTCCACCGCATCCCAGGCTTCCGCACGCTCTGAGTACTAGCGCTGGAGGCGCACCTGTCCACCACGTAGAGCAAAACGAAGCACCGCTCCGGCGGGAAGCTCAGTGCTGGCATCGTAGCGTAGAGTTGCGGTCGAGGGACTTGTCTGGGTTCCATAGCTCGCACTCTATCCCCGTGGCGTTACGGCTACGTTACAGACGCTTGCAGGATGCGCTACAATAACGAAAGAAGTTTAGGAGAGAACTCATGCCACTGCCTTTTTTTATCCCGCTGATCCTGACCCCGCTCGTCTTTGCCGTCGCTAAGAAAGTGACGGATAAAGCACAGGAGGAGGCGGACGCTGCCAAAGCCGCTGAAGCACCAGCCGTTGCCGCTGACATCCCCGAGGTCTCCCCAGAGCCCCTCGCGATCGTTGAGGAGCCAGTGGCTGTGGAGCCCATTGTTTTAGACGCCGCCTTGCCGCTCTTTCCCCTCACTGCCTCCAGCGCCACGGAAGGCCACGAGGCAGTGCTTGCGGGCGACAGCGATCTGGAAACTTTTTGGCAGAGCGCCGAGCCGCGTGGCTGGCTCCAGCTCACGCTCCCGAGCATGCAGGAAGTCCAGCGCGTCACCCTCTCCGAAGCAGGCGGCGAGCAGATCCAGCTCTTCGCGGTCGAGTACCGCCTCACCGATGATGGCCAGTGGCGCACGCTCTTTGCCGGGGAGAAAATAGGCGCGTTGCTGGTCGAGGAAGTGCCGCCCACGCTCGCACAAGCCGTCCGTGTCCAGATCCTCGCCAGCGATGCCCCTCCCGCTATCGCAGAGTTCGCGGTTGCGTAGGGCCTGACCGGGGGCCTGAAAGGCCCCGCCGTCTAGTTTGCGACGATATTGACGAGCTTGCCGGGGACGACGATCACCTTGCGGATGGTCTTGCCCTCCAAGTCGGCGCGGACTTTCTCGCTGTCCCGCGCGACGGCTTCAAGCGCGTCGTTGCTCAGCCCTGCGGGAAGCAGGAGCTTCTCGCGGACTTTTCCATTGACCTGCACCACGACCGTCACTTCGTCATCGGCGGCCAGCGACGGATCACTGACGGGCCACGGGCCACGAAAGAGGAAGCCCTGGCCACCCAGTTTCTCCCAGAGCTCGTCGGCCAGGTGCGGGGCGAGCGGGGCCAGTAGGAGGGTCAGCCCCTCAGCGGCTTCTCGTGCTGCGGGATGGGCCACGCCACCGGCATTACAGAACTTGCGCAGGGCATCGTGCAGGATCATCAGACCGGAGACAACCGTGTTGAAGCGGAAGCTCTCAATATCCGAAGTCACTTTCGCGATGGTCTGGTGGAGCTTTCGGCGCAGCGCTTTCACCTCGGCGTCGGGCATGGGGGCCCAGTTGTCAGGAAGATCGCCGCTCAAAACGGTCGAGATTGCCTCGGGCGTACCCGGTGCAGGCGGCGCAGAGACAATCCCACTCACCGTGTCCCAGACACGTGATAAGAAACGATACGGACCGTTCATGCGCTCCTCAGACCACTGAATCGAGTCCTCAAACGGCGCTTCAAACAGCACGAGGGTACGGAGCGAGTCCGCACCGTACTTTTCTGCCATCTCATCGGGGGTAACACTGGTGCCCTTGGACTTGCTCATCTTCATCCAGACGAACTCGACATTCACGGGCTCGATAGACTCAGGAGCATCCAGGGGGCGACGGATACGCTCGGCTGCCAGGGGCTTGTTGCCCTCGGCCTCCCAGCGCTTGATCCAGACATCGCGGTCGTAGGCAACCAAGTCATCGGGCTTGATGGACTTAAAGCCCTCAATGCCAGTCTCAGGATCACGCACCCGCTCCGACGGTGTCAGGGCATTGAGCATTCCCTGGTTGCGGAGCGCCTTGGCCGGCTCATTGGCTGCGGTCCAGCCGTTGTCGTAGGCGAACTTGGTGAAGAAGCGGCAGAAAAGTAGGTGCCCGACCGCGTGCTCTCGCCCCCCGATGTACATATCAATGGGCATCCAGTAGTCGCTGGCCTCACGGCTCCATGCCTGCTCCGCGTTGTGCGGATCGGCGAAGCGCAAAAAATACCAGGCTGAGTCTACGGAGCCTGCCATGGTATCCGTCTCGCGCTCGGCGGTCTGCCCGCACTGGGGGCAGACGACCTTCACCCACGCCTCCACACTGGCAAGCGGCGAGCGGCCATCGGGGCTGGGGCGGTACTCTTCCAGATCGGGGAGCTGCACAGGAAGCTGATCTTCGGGTACGGGAACCGTTCCACAGCTGGGGCAGTGGATCATCGGGATGGGCGTGCCCCAGTAGCGCTGGCGCGAGAGCAGCCAGTCGCGGAGTCGGTACTGGACTTTTCCTCGACCGTAGCCCTTCTCCTCCATCCAGGCGACAACCTTAGGAACAACCACGCTCTTGTCCTGCGGCTCGCCCGAGAACGGTGAGCCTAGGGACTCTCGAAAAACGCCGCCGCTGGCAAAGGCTTCGGTCAGCTCGCTCTCCGAGGGCGTATCGGCTTCGGCATAGACCAGCACAATCGGCAGCTCGAACTTGCGGGCGAACTCAAAGTCGCGCTGGTCGTGGGCCGGAACGGCCATGATCGCGCCCGTGCCGTAGCCCGTCAGAACGTAATCGGCGATCCAGATGGGAATCTGCACCCCATTGACCGGGTTGGTGGCGTAGGCTCCGGTAAAGACTCCCGTCTTCTCTTTGCCCTCCGCCGTTCGGTCTTCGTCGGACTTCTTCGCCGCCTCGGCAGCGTAGGCTTCTACAGCCGCTTTCTGGGCATCAGTCGTGATCTCCGCGACCAGTGGATGCTCAGGGGAGAGCACCATAAAAGTCGCACCCCAGAGCGTGTCTGGACGTGTCGTAAAGACGGTGATGCCCCCCCCGCCCCCGTCCGACGGGGGGGCTAGCTTGAACTCAACTTCCGCACCCTCGCTTCGTCCGATCCAGTCGCGCTGCTGGGTCTTGACACCCTCAGGCCAGTCGATCGTCTCCAGGTCATCGACCAAGCGATCCGCATACGCTGTCGTCTTCAAGAACCACTGGTGCATCATGCGCTTCTCAACCAGGGCCCCCGAGCGTGCGCCCCGGCCATTGACCACTTCGTCGTTGGAGAGCACGATTCGATCTTCGGGATCCCAGTTCACCGGGTAGCCCTGACGGTACGCCAGTCCTGCCTCATAGAGCTTGATGAAAATCCACTGGTTCCACTTGTAGTAGCCGGGATCTGTGGAGTTGATCTCACGGTCCCAGTCGTAGCTGACACCTAGAATATTAAGCTGCTTCTTATAGACCTCAGCTAGCTCGGGAACCGCCTGCTTGGGGTTCTTTTTCTTGCGAATCGCGTCCTGCTCGGCGGGCTGTCCGAAGGCATCCCAGCCCATGGGGTTGAGGACATTGAAGCCCTGCATCGCCTTGAAGCGGGCCACGACATCGCCGGGGACGTAGTTCTTGCAGTGCCCGACGTGCAGGCCAGAGCCCGACGGGTAGGGGAACATCACGAGCACGTAGTACTTCTGCTTGTTCGTGTCCTGCGTGGCCTTGTGCACCTTCGCATCCGCCCAGCGGGCCTGCCACTTCTTCTCAATCTCGCGGAACGGGTAGCGCCCGCCACTTTCGTCAATTACAGCTTCGCTCATAGTCGTATCCCCAAAGTATACCGCCTCTGTCGCCGGGGAGAGCTTGCCTGTTAAAATCGGCGCCTGTAAGCCTCGTTCCTCAGCTAAGAAATCGCTCTGCGATTAAACTTTCGGCGGATTCAATCGGTACAATAGCCTGTGAACCTACCGACTTCCTACAAGCGCGGGCATCTCTATGGCGCGGGGCTGGAGAGTGTCCGGCTCGAAACGGTGCCGCTGGAGCTGCCTAGCCCCGATGAGATTCTCGTACGCCACGATGCGTGTGGTATCTGTTTTTCTGACATTAAGATCATCAATCTCGGCGGCGAGCACCCG
>NZ_CBAYMC010000306.1:0-4265 GCF_964826245.1 Armatimonas sp.
CCCAGTGTGTCCAGTACCCGGCGCAGTCCCACGCACTCGTCGGGGAGATCCTCAGCACCGGTCAAGCGGGCGTTCTGGATGGGAATCAGGTAGTTCTCCCCCGCTACCGCGGCTCCATGGCCTGAGTAGTACACCAGCGCAACGCAACCCGGTGCCGCTTCGATCTGAGCACGGAACTCACGGAGCTTGGCGAGCATCGTCGAGCGGGAGAGGTCTATCCCCTTGGTCACGGTGAAACCAATCTGTTTAAGAGCCGCCTCCATTGCATTAGCGTCGTTAATAATGTTCGGAAGAGGGTTATTCTCGTAGTTTTGGTTGGCAAACACCAGCGCTACCCGTTTCTGGGTTTGTGACAAAGCCAGGGCATCCAGCGGCAGGGCGAATATACCCAGTGCGGAGAGAGATAAAAAGTATTTTCGGTTCATGAGCTTTTACTATTTTATTGCACCGTGAAGAACTGGACGGTGGCCTGGATCACACCACTGCTGGCGGGGAGCGGGGTGAAGGTGGCCTGGGTGACGCCGCCGCCTCCGGGAATGGTGCGGGCGGCGACACCGAGGGTCTTGCCCAGTGCCTGGCTGAAGTCGCTGACACCACGGGCGACCACACCGAGGCTCTTGCCGGTGGGGTCTTGCCTAAACTCGGCGACACCGGGAAGGTTATTGGCGATTCCCTGCGGCGTGAGCACGGCGATGACGGTCTCGCGACCCGGGACGCCCTGTGCCTGGATCTTGAAGGGGTCGCTGAGATCACCGATGGTCACGAGCTGCCCAGCCTTAACCTGGTTGTTCTGCACGAAGTTATTTGGGAAGAGCAGCGAGACGGTGCCTGTCGAGTCTATGTTGTAGATCGTCAGGAAGCCGTCACGGTCGGAGCGGATGCGGATGGGTACTTCCTCGCCGAACTTGTAGGTGCCTCCAGGGCCACGGTCCACGGAGATGGAGAGGCCACGGGTGGACAGTGCCTGCGTGAAGTTCAGGATGGGGTCCAGCGGGGTGAACGCTTTCTGCGGGGTCTGAGTGGGTGCGGCAGCGGTCACAGCGGTCACTTGTGGCTGGAGGGCGAGGCGCTCGCCCGTGAGCTGGCCGTGCATGCGGTCGGCGAGCTGCTGGGTGACGAAGTCTAGGTCGGAGAAAAGGCCGGTGATGTCCTCTTTTATCCGCCGCTTCTCCTCGGTCAAAACAATAGTCAGCTCGCCATCTTTGCGGATGATCTGGCCCTTGAGAATGGCGTCCGCATCCGTGCTCACACGAGCGATCTTGATGAGCGGGCTACGCGAGAGCCAGAAAATCAGGTTCTGGCGAACCCGGTCCATGAGATGCTGATCGTCGCAGGTAATCGCCCCGATATGCACCGAGGTCAGCTTCGCCGTGGCGGAGATCGCGCCACTCTTCCCGCGCTCAATCTTTCGGGTCGGAGGGACGTAGTCGCCCAGGCGAGTCTCGCTCACGAGGTCGCCGAAGTACTGCTCCCAGGCATCGCGCTTGAAGCCCCCGTTCTTCGCTTCGAGCTGCCCAAAGCCCAGGGTTTCCAGGCGCGTGCTCTTGCCAATACGGCGCTGGAACTCCGCCACCGAAAGCCCCACATCCGCGGCGGCCTGCTCGACGGACATGCTGCCATCGTTGTCGAGGTAGTAGCGCGCAAGCTTGATCACCGGCTCATCGGAGGGCTGGCAGATATCGGTGCCAAGCTTCTTGAGTGCGGTCTGGAAGCGGTCGATATCGGACTTGAAGGCGGTCTGGAGAACATCCTGAGGCTTGTAGAGCGCCTGGGCATGGTCGATGTCAAATGTGGCCTTGAGGATTGTGTCCAGGTGCGGACGGACTTGATCCGGAAAGGTACGCATCCCCTGCGAGTGGCACCCAATACAGGAGAGCCCGTTGGTGACAATGGGGTCTTTGCCGGGCGTGTCGAGATCGCGCACGATCTCACTGGGAGCCGTGTCCAGGCGTCGCCCCTGCCGATCCGCGATGAAGTAGGCTTGCAGGCCATTGGGCAGATTGAAGACAAACTCGCCGCCGTCCTCGCGGAAGTCCACCGGGTTGAGGAAGATGTTCTGGCGGTCTTGGTTACCCCCAAAGTCGTAGCTCTTCCAATACGCTCCGTAGAGTGAGCGGTGGCGCTCGGCGACACGGTTGTTGCGGGAGACACCGGACTGGCGGCGGCCCGCACGGATGGCTTTCTCCTGCTCGATATTGCCCTTCACATCCACCCCGAGCTTCTTCTCCAGCGCATCTACCGTCGTGGGAAGATCGAGAATCTCGTGGTAGAGCGGCGGGACACTGGCCGTGGCGGCGAACCAGTCCACGCGGACATAGGGGAACGAGGCCCCGGAGAGTGCCCGGATGCTGGTGGCTTGGGCGCTGGCCTCGCGGGGGAGCAGGCCGTAGGGGTTAGCGCCAACAATGCGCTGCCAGAGCTCCGGCGTCCAGTCCACGGAGCGCAGGTCGAGACGCTGGAGTAGGTTCTCCGGCCCTAGGGTCTTGGTAAGCACCAGGTCTGGGCTCCAGGAGAGCGAGTTAATAAGCTTATCGAGCGCCACGCGGTAGCCTGCGAGGTCTTCGTCGCTTATCTCTGGGTTGCGGTAGAGGTTGGCGAGGCTATAGTAACGAAGATACGGTCGGTCGCGCTCGTTGGCATCTTCTAGGTCGCGGACAATCGCCTTGAGTAGCTCTTGCTCGGGCACGTTGCGGCGTACCTTGGGCTTGGCCGCCGTGGGCGTAGGGGCAGGCGTACCTTCTGCGGCCACCACGGTTGCGGCGGCACTGGCGTTCTGTGCACCATCGAGGATCCACTGGCGCACGGTGGCTTTGTCTGAGTCGGAGAGAGCAGGCAGCGGCTCCGGTGGCATCTGCTTGCTGCTACGATCCGCGACCTTTCCGAGAATAAACTGCAAGCCCAGGGAGGCATCCGGGTCGCCGCCGACAAAGTAGCCCTTCTTGATCATGTCGCGGTGGTTGCCCGCATCGAAGAACTGGCTCCCATTGTGGCAGGCCCCGCAGTTCTTCTTAATGATCCCGAGGGCTTTGGTCGCGGTCGCGCCTTTATCAGCGCTCCCACCACCGACCTGCGCCAGCGCCTTCGGTGCCGCCGCGGTTGTTGCACTAGGCTCTGTCAGCCCGTCGGCGATCCACTTGGAGAAGAGCGCCTGCTCTGCTGGGGTGAGGGGCTTGGCAGGCTCTGGTGGCATGGGAGCGTCCTTGCTCTGAATGCGCTCCAGCGCCATCGAGCCCTTGGGGTCTCCTGCCTTGAGGAGGCCCTTCTTCACCAGGCTCTGGTAGTTGGTGGCATCGAAGGCAAGCTTCCCATCGGGCTTATGGCACGCCGCGCACTTGGCCTTCAGCAGCGCCACTGCCTTCTTCGCCGTCTCTGCCTTCGACTCCTGGCGGGGCACAAACCCCGCCGCACTCAGCCCCAACAGTGCCACCGGCACTAGCACACCCATCCCCATTTTCCAGCGAACCATGTATCCTTACCTCCCAAACGCCACTCTCTGCGCTCGTAAAACGCCACCAGCCCCACTTTTGTGACAGCCCCCGTACAATCAAAAAACGAAAAGCACGGCACTACGTTCCTGGATGGAGGAGGCGAAAGCCCCCGATGTTGCTCGCGTTGATCGGATAGTCGCTGTCCCGGTACGCGCAGCGGAAGCCGTCCGCGTCGTCGTCGACCCAGGAGCCGCCCTTTAGGTAGCGACTAGCGCTATTCGGGCCATCGCTGCACCACTGCCACACATTGCCCGCCATATCTGACAGACCATGGCTGTTCACGAAGATGTTAGAGCTACGCTTAACGGGAGCAGTACCCTTATCTTTGCTCGTAGGAGTAAACCACAACTGGTCAGAAGGCACATCATTGCCCCAAGGGTACTCAATATTTCTACCACCATCGCGAGCCGCGTACTCAAACTCAGCGCTCGTCGGCAAGCGACCACCCGCCCACGTCGCAAACGCACTCGCCTCGTCCCAGTTCACGTTCACCATAGGATGATCGTCTATCCAGCCCCAAGAAGGCTTATCCTTTGGCATGCTCTTACCCGTCGCCGCGCAATACGCTTTCCACTGAGCCACCGTAACAGGAGTTGCATCCATCCAGAAGTCTGCAATCGTGCCGTTGCCAGGGACAAAACACATCTCTGCGTTGCCCTTGCGCGTCTTGCGAGCACCCTTGACCTTGCCAGCCGGAACTACAGGGTCGGGGATAGGCTCGGGCTCAAGACGCGCATCGAACTCAAGGTTTTCGCCGCGCTTGATGGTCGTGCGACC
>NZ_CBAYMC010000307.1:0-4259 GCF_964826245.1 Armatimonas sp.
CAGGCGCTCTGTCGTGGGGTGAACGGCGGGATGCGGCAAGTGGGCTCGGTGTACCTTCTGGTAGAGGATCTACCCAGCGCGGCAGAACGCCGTGAGCGAGCCAATGCGGACTACCAGCGCTTTTTACGTCCGCAAGAGCAAGAGACCCAGCAGCTCTCCCAGCTTGCCGCCGCTGCGCGCCGTCGCCTGAGCCGCCAGGGAGGGCTGGCACGAGTTCCCCGGAGCCGCCAGGATGCCCCCGAGGCGCTCTGGTCACTGGCAGAGCGCTTCGATACCGAGGGACATCTAGCGTTTTCTCAGCTAACAGAGACACTCAAGCGCGAGGTGCTAACGCGCTTTGAGCAGCAAAAAGCACAGACCGAAGAGATCGGTGGGCTCGCCGTTGAGGTGCCCGCCGAGGCAACAGCGGAGCAGACGCTCGTCATGGAGCTACTGGCTCCCGACGTTCAGGGAGTGGCTGAGGTTGTCTCTTTCCCCATCGAGCCGATTCTCCCTGAAGAGCCACTTGGGGAGCCCATCGGGCCGATCGTGATCCCCGAGACGCTGTCCGTCCGTGCCTGGCAAGTGGCGCTTCCCGAAGACGATGGTCAACAAGAATCGCTGCTGGCTCTGGCAAAGCGTGGCAAGATCACCCAGCTCCGGGTACCCTTCACGCCACAACCAGGATCTGAGGCACGCTTGGCAGCTCTGGCACACAAGGCCAAAGCTCTGGGAATCGGGGTGGTTCCTGTGCTCTCGCCCTTCATGGCCTTGACACCAAGTGCCTCCCGAGAGCGCAATGCGATGGGGCTGACGCTCAAAGACTGGGTCGCGACGTTTGCGGCGGAGGAGTCGCCCTCCAGCCGACTGGCCCGTGGACTTGCCCGCTGGGACTTTCTTGTCCCCGAAGCACTCGATACCTCCGCGTTTGTGGCGCTGGGAAGACATCTGGTAGCGCTGTCTGGCATCACGGGACTCGCACTCGATAGTGTGAGTGTGCCGGGCTATCCCGATGTGGAAGTGGGGGACTGGTCTCTGTGGATTGGTGGGCTGGCCCTGGAGAGTCGGGTCACCTTTCTTCGCACCCATCAGACCGATCCCGCCGATCTCATCGCCGCGTCCCCGTTCGATCTGGAGCGCAGCACCCCCGAGAGAAACAGGCTACGCGAGCTCTGGGAGACCCAGCAGCGCCAGCGGCGGGATAGAGCGCTGGCACGGCTCAATACTGCCCTCCAGCAGGCAAAGTTTCCCTGGCCACTCTCTGTTCGTGAGGGCAGTCTGGGTAAGAGTGGCTCCTGGCGGCGCTGGCGTGGCGTGGTTCCTGGGCTTGAGGAGAGCGAAGAGAGCGCTTCGTCGGGTCTGCTCCATGTTAGCCTGCTTGCCTACGACGCGAAAGTCTCTGGTCTCGTCAGTAGTGCAAGTGGGCTTCTCAGTGCCGAGGCTCGTCTGCGCGAGTGGCTAGATCTAGAGCTTCAGCCCGCGACACGCCCCACTCCCGATCATCCCGACCACTGGGACGGCTTCGTGGTGGATGTCTCCGATAGGCCGCTCACCGCCGCCCTCACGCTTCTGGAGCAAGCCTTTATCATGGCAATATTTTAGCAAGTTCGTCAAGGGGCAGGAATTTGTGGGTGAGATGTGGAAACGGTCTTTATCATCAGGAGGAACTTTTGGGTATGTCTCAAAATAGACGTGAGTTTTTAGTGGGAGCAGCGGCTCTTGGAGTGGGCATGACGTTTGCCGAGAAGGCACTGGCAAAGCAGGGGGGTAAGGTCAAGTTTGCCTGTATCGGCGTCGGGGGCAAGGGCGATAGCGATACGGCAGATGCGGCGCGCTTTGGCGAGGTTGTGGCGATCTGCGATGTGGATGAGACCACGGTCGCTAAGGCGCTCAAGCGGTACCCCAATGCCAAGCCATTTACCGACTGGCGTAAGTGTCTAAAGGCTATGGCCAAAGAGGTGGATGCGGTTACGGTAACCGTTCCCGACCACATGCATGGCATCATCGCCGCCAATGCCATGATGATGGGCAAGCACACCTTCTGCCAGAAGCCGCTCTGCCGCACGATCTACGAAGCCCGCCGTCTGGCAGAGATTGCGGTGCAGATGAATGTTCAGACTCAGATGGGCAACCAGGGAACGGCAGATCCTAAACTACGCAAACAAGCCGCTCAAGTACGCGCGGGGATGATCGGTAAGGTCAGCGAGATCCATGTCTGGAGCAATCGCCCGATCTGGCCCCAAGGCCTTGCCCGTCCGACCGCTGTGGCTACCCCACCTGCGACTCTGAACTGGGATCAGTGGCTAGGGGTTGCCCCGGTGCGTCCGTATGTTCCAGGAGCCTATCACACCTTCAACTGGCGTGGCTGGTGGGACTTCGGCTCCGGTGCAATGGGAGATATGGGCTGTCACACGCTCAACATGCCCTTCATGGCGCTGGATCTGCGTGACCCCATCTCGATCCAGTCTGAGACTGCTCCCAACAACGGGGACTCGTTCCCCGCGTGGTCCGTCACTACCTTCATGTTTGCCGCGACCTCTACCCGTGGCCCGATCAAGCTGGTCTGGTACGATGGCAACAAGCAGCCTCCGATGGAGATCCTAGCCGACTGTCTCGATGAAGACTGGAAGCTCAACAGCTCGGGTTCACTTCTGATCGGTGACAAGGGCAAGATCTATGTTCCCGGCGACTATGGCTCTGGTGGCCGCGTGGTCGGTGGTGTGGACCTCTCCAACGTGGGCTTCGAGGAGTCTCCGGGCCACTTCGCCGAGCTCGTGCGTGCCATCAAAGAGGGCAAGCCTGCGATGAGCAACTTCCCTGGCTATGCAGGCCCGCTCGCCGAGATGGTGCTCGCCGGAAATCTGGGGGTTCGTGCAGGTGGCAAGAAAGTCGAGTGGGATGCCCGCAAGATGAAGGCTACCAACATGCCCGAGCTGGATAGCTACATCAAGCCCAAGTACCGCAAGGGCTACGACATGATCTAGTGCTTGCTTTCAGCAAGCCAATGCCGCAGGGGCCTTCCCCTGCGGCATTTTCTATTTTCCGATTTTTTCGTAGACGCGAAGGGTCTGCTGAGCGCTTCGCTGCCATGTGAAGTTCTTTGACCACGCCAGACCGTCGCTACCGAGCTTCGCTAAACGTGCGGGATCACGCAGCAGAGAGTCCGTTACGCGGGCGATCTCTTCATCGTCTTGTGGAGAGAACATGATCCCGTTTGGCCCTGCAACCTCGGGCAGAGAGGCGGTATTGCTGGTGATTGTGGGAGTTCCACAGGCCATCGCTTCGAGAGGTGGCAGGCCGAGCCCCTCCCAGAGGGATGGAAACACAAGGAGATCAGCAGCACGGTAGTGTGCACCGAGGAGGGTATCGGAGGGGATTTTTCCGGCGTGGACAATCCGCTCTCCCACACCAAGTTGCTCCACAAGTGCTGCTTCTTCCTCATGAAACGGTGCCCCTACCCGTAGTAGCCAGACATCGTCCCCGAGAGCTTTCAGAAGCTTGACGAGCGCACTGGTATTTTTATAGCGACCGGTGGTGCCCACGTGCATGAGGAGCCGTGCGTTTTCCGGAATGTTGTAGCGCTTACGGATCAGAGTGCGCTCTTCTGCGAGTGTACTCGCCTCGGTGGGCGCCGGTGTGAAGCTCGGATTGATCCCAAAATACACGACGTGCAGGCGCTCCGCAGGGATTTTGGTGTGCTCTAGAAGGTTCTGTTTAGAGGACTCGGAGATGGTAATCACTTCCTGGGCAGCCTCTAGGTTTGCAATGATCTTGGGGAAAGTACGACGCTGATTGTCACTGATAGGAATATCTAGCTTTCCAAGGCTTGCAAGCATCGGAATAATGTCGTGACAGCTAATCACGGTTCGCTCGGCAGGCAGGGATTTCAGAAGATGGGCGTGGCTATGGTCGAGGATATGGAAGATATCCCCACGATGGCGGTTGTTTTTTACGACGAGAGGGTACTTGACTAGGCGGCCTAAGCGCTCTGCTGTCTTAGCGCCCAGATCTCCGGGGAGCAACCATGCCGCAAGAGCAACGTGATGGCACGTTAAGGAATCAAACTCCCAACCCGGTGGGGAAATCTGGTGCAGTGCCTGCGTCAGCTCGTCGGCATAGCGCTTCATGCTGACAGCATGGTACTCCACCAGATTAGGAATCAGCAGGACTTTCATGGAGGGGTTTGCTTACCGATTCGCAATGAGCGGTGCAATCAAGAGGCTGACGACGCTCATGACCTTGATGAGGATCGCCACGCCAGGCCCGGAGGTGTCTTTAAA
>NZ_CBAYMC010000308.1:0-4253 GCF_964826245.1 Armatimonas sp.
AGGACCCTGCCCTCGATGAACCTGGACGACAGCGTCGAGTCCCTCAAAGCTCAGATCGCCAACTTGGAGTCGGAGCTCAATCAGAAAAATCAGGCCGTCGTTCAGCTCGAACGCAATGTGCGTGAGCTTAACCAGAAGGTTCAGACTGCCACCGAGAATGCCCAGCCCACGGCGGAGCTTTCGGAGCTGGAAGAGACCCTCAAGCGCCTGATGATCCGAATTGCAATGATCGTGCAAGGAGGCAAGTGTCTCTTCATGATCCACGATCCGGAGACTCGGGAGCTCTATGCAGGTAAGCCTGCTCTCGGTTTTGAAGACGGGCAGCTGGACGATTTTCGTCTTGGGGAAGGCGAAGGGGCCTCAGGAGTCTGCTACTCCTCCAGTAAATCTGTGATCCTCTATGATACGGAGACGGATATTCGTGAGGACTCCAAGGCCTTTGCAAAAATCGGGGTTCGCAACGGGATCTCTGTGCCACTGATCGTGGAGAAGCGCGATGAAGAGACCAATGCCGTCGTGGATCGCAAGGTCATCGGGGTGATCTGGGTATTCAATAAGAAGTTTGGGGGGGTCTTTATTGACGAAGACGTCCAACTTCTGGATCGTATGTCGCGCAACGCCGCTGCGGTGATCAACACTGCCTCAACGTTCCGTAAGGTTGTTGAGGAAAAAGAGCAGCTCCACGAGATGACCGATGCCCTGACCGCAGGGCTGGTGATGATCGGCCGTAACGGGCGCGTTTTGCAGATGAACTCATCGGCGCGGCGCATCTTTGGCTTGGCTCCCACTGAGAGCCTAGGTGTGCGCACCTACGATCAGCTCGTTAAAGATGATATCGTCCGCTCGGTACTGGTGAAGGCTCTCGCCGATGAGACCGATATTCAGGAAGAAGTCACCATCACGGATGCGGAGGATGCCTCCCGTACCTTCCAGATTCAGTCCACCGTCGTGCGCAACGAGAACGGGGACATGGTCGGAACCGCCGCAATCTTTAGCGATATCACGGAACTGAAGAACATTGATAAGCTCAAGACCGCCTTCGTCTCCACCGTCTCCCACGAGCTGCGCACCCCAATGACCTCGATCAAGGGCTTTATCTCCACCCTTCTCATGGACGAAGACGGCACGATGTTCGCCCACGAGGATCGTCTTGAGTTTTATGGCATCGTAGATAAAGAGTGTGATCGCCTGAAGCGCCTGATTGATGACCTGCTCAATGTCAGCCGTATCGAGGCGGGTGCTTCGATGCTACCCAACTTTGAGAATATCGAGCTTCATGAGCTCGTCAAAAAAGCGATCATGATTGACAATGGCTCGACCTACAAGAAGGACAACCACACCCTGAACTTCGACATTGCCTCTGATGTCCCTGAGATTATCGAGGCAGACGGTGACAAGTTCGAGCAGATCCTTCACAACCTAGTAGGTAACTCGCTTAAGTACTCCCCGGATGGTGGCCCGGTGCACCTGCAGGTCACTATGAAAGACGAGAACACGGTGCAGTTCGCCATCTCCGACAAGGGCCTAGGGATGACCCCGGAGTTCCTCCAGAAGTTCGGCCAGAAGTTCGCCCGCGCGGACAACCGCGACAACCGCTCCATCAACGGAACGGGAATCGGAGCGTTTCTCGTGAAGAACTTTGTCGAGGTGCACAACGGTGACATGTGGGCCGAGTCGGAAGGTCTGGGTAAGGGAACCACTGCTTACTTCACCCTACCGATCAAGCAACCTGAGGACGACGGAAGCAACGCCTCACTTTCAAGCCGTGTTGCAGGGTAGTTTAGCAAACCTCTAACGCCTCGCGATAAAGAAGCATCTCAGATGAAAGGAGGCGCTAACTTTGAACGATTTGTTCATGTCCGCCTCCGGGGTCGGACGCAACTAGCCTGCTTTAGTCGAGTAGGTCGGGAGCAAAAAACTCCGGATAGAGAGCCACCAGGAACTTAGGTTCCCGGTGGCTCTCGTTGTTTGTATTTGTGGAGTGGTAAAATATGCATCATGGAAGATGCTCAGTTTCGTGCCTGTGTGGGCGAGCAGCAGGGCTTTGGAAAGACTCCTTTTGAAGCGCTTGAAGCGTTGATGTTGAGCTGTCCTGATGGTCCAACAGTGCCTATTACTATCTGGCCGTTCAACCGTAGCGACGCATTTTTTACAATGGATCAACAGACACGTCTCCAGGAACTAAAAGCTCGGCGAGAGACATTAATGCCTGCCGAACTTCTGGAGCTTGAAGCATTGGTAGCAAGTGCATTTGAGGCATCTGTTGCTCGTGCTCAGTCACTCCAGCGTGTTAAAGCGTGAATAAGTTCTATCTCCGCGTTGCACTGCGAGCAGGTTATCGCTGTGAGTACTGACATGCCCCGGAGCGTGTCTTTAATTTTGCCTTTGATGTGGAGCATATCTGCCCTCAGAGTCTTGGTGGTCTTGATGTTTTGGAGAATTTGGCTCTGGCTTGTGAGTCTTGTAATCTCTACAAAGGTAACGTAACAACTGTCTGGGATGAGGAATCTCAGCAGATAGTTTCGCTTTTTCATCCACGCCAGAATACTTGGAGTGAGCACTTTGAGTGGGATAATTCTATTGGGATGCTTCAAGGCAAAACAGCCGTAGGCAGAGTGACCGTTCAGCGGCTTCGCTTCAACTCTGATTTCCAGTGTCGCGCTCGTCAGCTTTGGCTACAGATGGGGTTATTTCCTTGATTCAGCCTTATACGGGGCGTCCGTAGAGCTTGGGAAGTGCGATAAGAAGTTTCTCTGCTGCATCTGTCCACATCTCTCCGCTGGCTTTATTCATTGGCATATGCTCTGTGAGGAGCCGGACAATAGCGCCGTGCCGATCCCAGGCGGTTTCCGGAGTGCGCTCTTTTAAGACGATCAGCAACAGATCATCGAAGCGTTTGGGGCTATCTTTTGCGCGACGCAGTGTCTCTTGTAGAGTTGCACGAAGCTCCTCCTGCTCACCCCGTGTGTCCACCGGGGCGAGCAGCGTTTTGAGGGTCCCCAGCCACTTCATCTTCAGATTCCAGCGCTGTTGCGACGCAGCAAGTCAGCTTCATCGCAGGGGCGCTTGGGCTCGTAGCCGTCTAGGGGCAGGAGATGGGTGTGGATTGCGTCTAAAAAGTCCACGGGGAAGGGGAAGAAGGCATCTTCTACTTCATCGGGCGGGGTGATCCAGTTGCGTGCACCAACTACCATGGGGGGCGCATCGAGATACGAAAACGCGGCGCGGCCAATGTGTGAGGCCATCGTATGCAAGAAGCTCCCGCGCTCACACGCATCGGAGGCCAGCAGAATACGTCCGGTCTTTTTGACGGACTCGATCACGGGCGCGTAGTTAAAGGGGACAAGCGAGCGGGCATCTATGACCTCCGCAGAGAGGCCCCACTTCTCTTCCAGAAGCTGAGCCGTTTCCAAAGCGCGGTAGAGCGTCGCTCCAATAGTCAGGATCGTGATGTCTTTGCCAGGCTTTTTGACCTCGGGCTCGCCGATGGGGACGAGATAAGAGGTTGCAGGGACGCCGGATTGGCCCTGGAAGCGCTCGGGGATGTTGTAGAGGCGCTGGCTCTCAAAGAACACCACGGGGTCGGTGCCGGTGAGGGCAGACTGCATCAGGCCCTTGGCATCATAAGGCGAGGCAGGGAAGACCACTTTCAGGCCTGGAATATGTGCCACAAGGCTCGTCCAGTCCTGCGAGTGCTGGGCGCCGTACTTACTGCCCACGGAGACGCGCAAGACCACGGGCATCTTGAGCATCCCACCCGACATGGACTGCCACTTAGCAAGCTGGTTGAAGATCTCATCGCCCGCGCGGCCCATGAAGTCGCAGTACATCAGCTCCACGAGTGCGCGGCCTCCTTCGAGTGCATAACCCACTGAGGTGCCCACAATCGCGGCCTCGGAGATAGGGGAGTTGAAGAGGCGGTGGTAGGGCAAGGCTTCGGTCAGGCCACGGTAGACCCCAAACGCCCCACCCCAGTCACGGTTTTCTTCGCCGTAGGCGACAAGTGTCGGATCAGCATAGAATCTATCAATAATCGCCTCGAAAAGTGCGTCTTTAAAGCCAACGCAGCGGGCATCCGAGAGATAGGTGCCGACTTCTGCGAGTCCCGTGCGACTCTTGCTGGCGAGCTGTTTGGTACGCGGGTTCTCATCTTTGGGCAGGAGCACCCCGGGGGCACGCGACGAGTCTAGGCTCTCGACGCTCTCATTGGAGTACATCGTGCTCTCCAGAAGATTTCCCACGGCAAAGAGATT
>NZ_CBAYMC010000309.1:0-4252 GCF_964826245.1 Armatimonas sp.
GTGAGGGTGAGATCGGCCCGATGGCGCTTGATAGCTACGCCAGCGCCAAGCGTGTCGCGGCCAATATCGCTCAAGTCTCCCAGAAGCGTGTCATGCCGCCGTGGAAGCCCGTTGACGGCCACGGGGAGTTTGCGGGCGTACGCAAGCTCTCCGAGGCGCAGATTCAGCTTATCTCGCTCTGGTCGGAATCAGGGACTCCGGCGGGAGAGCTCTCCAAAGCACCCGCTCCTCCCAAGTTTGCCAAGGGCTGGACCCTCGGGGAGCCCGATCTCATCCTCAAGATGCCACAGAGCTACCAAGTCGCGCCGTCGGGGGCGGATGTCTACCGCTGTTTTGTGATTCCCACCGGGGTGACCGAGGATAAAGAAGTTGTGGCCGTGGAGTACCGGGCGGGCAATAAAGCCGTGGTACACCACGTGATTGGCTACCTCGACACACAAGGCCGTGCTCGTAAGATGGACGAAGCCGAGGCGGGGCCGGGCTACACCAGCTTTGGCGGACCCGGTTTTCTGCCCAGTGGTGAGCTCGATGGCTGGGCTCCCGGAAAGCTGCCCTACTTTCTCCCCGATGGCATCGCGCGGTCTCTGCCCAAGGGAAGCGACTTGGTCATGCAGGTGCACTACCACTCCAATGGTAAGCCCGAAGAGGATTTGACGCAAGTGGGGATCTACTTTGCCAAGAAGCCTATCACCAAGCGCCTGGGAATCCTGCCGCTGATTGCGCCGCTGAGTATTCCCGCCGGTGAGGCCAACTACAAGACCTCATCGAGCTTTCCCATGCCCTTTGATGCCAAGGCGATCTTTGTGATTCCACACATGCACTTACTGGGACGCGAGATTGGGATCGAGGCGACCCTGCCGGGCGGGAAGAAGCTGCCCCTGATCCAGATCAATGACTGGGACTTTAACTGGCAGGACACCTACAACTACAAAGACTTTGTCTCGCTTCCCAAGGGAACCCAGCTCACGCTCCGTGCACGCTACGACAACTCCGCTGCTAACCCGCGCCAGCCCAACAATCCCCCGCAAAATGTCGCCTGGGGAGAAGCCACCACCGACGAGATGTCTATCGCCTTTATCGGCTATATCGCCGACAACGAGAACGACCCAATGGTCAAACTCTTCGCCAGCTTTCTTGGTGGAGGTAAGCGCTAGAGACTGAGCAGAGCGTCTAGGGAGTCTAAAGCGGCTCCTTGCTCCCAGAGCTGCTGCCACGAGGACTCGGGGAGTGCTTCTTTTGTCCTGCGAGTGGCTTCGTCGCGGTGTGGGTGCTTGTCCTCGACTTCGTCCTTGCCTTCGCGGAGCTTTGCGGCGTAGCTCAAGTATGGGACGGCGAGAGCTGCCTTATCTTGGCGGGCGTGCAGACACGCTAAAACATCCAGGGACTCGCCACAGAAGACAGGCAGGCCGATCTCCAGCCGAAGCCGTGCGCTCTCGTGCAGGGCTGGGATGGCATCATCGTACTGTTTTTGTTCTAGCCAGATGGCTCCGAGAGCGTACTGAAGCCCCGCGATGGAGCGCTTTGCCTTTTGTTGGCGGCGGAGCTGGAGCGACTCACTCAGAGAGCAAATCGCCTCAGGAAACGCTCGCTGTGCTTTCTGGACGAGGCCCAGGTAGTAGAGAGAGAGGGCTAGCCAGCCGGGATCGCCCAGCTCACGCCAGTGCTGTGCACTTTCTTTTAAGTACGGGATGGCTTCGTTATAGCGGGCTTCCAGGTAAGAGAGTACCCCAAGCTGATGAACGACTGCGGCGACTCCGCCGCGCATTCCGAGCCGTCGCCGTGCCTCTAGGGCCTCGTTCATGTAGCGCCGCGCCGCTGAGTAGTCATCAAGGCTGCGGGCAATGAGTCCCAGGTTCGCGTTGATCTCTGCCAGCCCCGCTTCGTCACCTAGCTCCTGAAAGAGTGCACGGCTCTGGCGATTGTACGCGCTGGATTCTTGGAGCTGCCCCAGGTTCCACGCCAAGTGTCCCAAGCTTGCCAGAACCGATGCCTGTCCGCCTTTGTGCTGACAGCGCACAAAACACGCTTGGCTTTGCAGGTAGAGATCGCGTGCCTGATCGGAGTGGCCTTGGTTCCAGTGAGCTAGGCCCAAGACGCGTAGGGCCTCACCCTCAGCCCAGCCATCTTGGTGGCGTTGTGCCCGCTGTAGAGCCTCGTTTAAGGCGTGATAGGTCGTGTCGTAGTCTGCCGTCTCATAGGCCAATATCCCTGCCCCGAGCCAAGCCCGTCCCTGAAGTGCTTCGGGAAATGCAGTGCCACTCTCTAAAAGCTGACGGAGCGTTCTGAGCCCTTCTAGCCGGTAGCCTTGCTCCCGCCAGAAAAGCCAGAGGTTTCCGGCGAGCTCCAGCGCAAGCTCAGGGTGGGATTGGACGGCATCACTCAGGATAAGACGGATATTGTCGTGGGCGGCTTCGAGGCGCTGGTGCCAGTAGTGCCGGTTCGGGCCAAAGTACTCGGCGACCGCTTGTTTGGCTTGGTTTGAAATATACTGCAAGTAGCGCTGACGAGCCGCACGGCCTGCATCCCCGAGTTCTTGCTCCATGACATACTCTCGAACGGTTTCGAGAAGGCGATAGGAGTCGTGTTCCGGAGAAAAGGCAATGAGCGACTTGGAGACCAGTGCGGGAAGCTGAGTCAGGCCCTCGGGGCAGGCCACTTCGCCCGCATCCAGGGAAAAAGGACTAATGAAGATGGCAAGCTGGCGCAGTGCCGTCTGCTCGTCCTTCGTGAGAAGCTCCCAGCTCCAGTCCATTGCGGCGCGTAGGGTCTGCTGGCGGCGCAGCATGGTGCGACTGCCTCCCGTGAGAAGATCAAAGCGTGCATCTAGACGGCGCACTAGCTCCGAGAGGGGAAGCGACCCGAGGCGCGCCGCCGCAAGCTCAATCGCTAAGGGCAGGTCATCTAAGCGCTGGCAGAGCTGGCGCACCAGAGGGCGATTTTGCTCTGTGAGCTGCCAGCCAGGAAGGACTTTCTGAGCACGGGCCTGGAAAAGCTGAAACGACTCGTCTTCGGCGAGGGCAGGAACACGCCAGATGGTCTCACTGGAGAGCCCCAGCGGCTCGCGGCTGGTGGCGAGAAAGAAGAGCGTTGGACAGGCAGTCAGGAGCGTATCTACCTCATCGGCGATGGCATCCAGCAGGTGCTCACAGTTGTCGAGCGCAAGCAAGAGCTTTCGGTTGGCAAGTAGCGTGGCCAGCTCTGCCGTCTCCGAGAGCTCAAGCGCGGTAGCAATACGGGCTCGCACGAGGCTAGGGTCACTGAGAGCCGCTAGGTCTACCCAAGCGATGCCATCCGAAAATCGTGGGTCGTCTTGGAGGCTCTCTAGGGTGGCGAGGGCGAGGCGGGTCTTACCGACACCACCCGTGCCCACTAAAGTAAGAAGACGTGTTTCCTCGAAGCGAGCCTGTAGCTGCTCCAGCGCGTCGTGGCGGCCTATGAGTGCGGTGGGAGTGAGAGGCAAGCGGCTGCGTGTGGGAAAGGCAATTTTAGGGGGGGGGCGCGACGCGCTTCGGCGAGAAGCTGCTCATAAAGCGCTGTGGTCTCGGGTGTGGGAAGGATACGGAGGTTCTCGCTGAGCCAGAGTCGTAGATCTCGGTAGGTCTGCATCAGTGTGGCAGGGTCGCCGCGCCGTGCCTGTGCCTCCATCAGAGCGCTCCAAGCCGACTCGCGGGCAGGGTCAAGGGCAATAAGGCGTTTAAGCGCGATAATAGCGTCCTGCAATGTCGTGGCGGATCGTGCAAGGCGCTCCAGAGCCCCTAAAAACTCTTGCTCACGCTGCATGCGCTCGGTCTGGATCCAGTCATCGTCCCAGTCCGTGAGAAGTGGCCCCCGGTAGAGAGAGACGGCTGTCGTATCGTCACTCTGTTGAAGCGCGTGATCAAAGCCCCAGAGATCACAGGCGGTTTGGGGGAGTGCCAGCGCCAGAGTGCCTGCTGTCTCCGTCAGTGCATCTGCAACATGGGCGAGGCGTTGTTTGAGCTCCATGAGGCTGCGACGAAGGTAAAAGCGTCCCTGCGACTCCGTGACTTCGGGCCAGAGAGTGGCAGCCAGCCGGGCGCGAGACTGTGGACCCTGAAGTGCAAGAAGAGCCAGGAGCTTTTCACCGGCGAGGTGACGTGGGCCGTGGGGTAAGAAATCGCCCTCCACACGTAGCTCCATTGTCCCAAAGAGCCGCAATGTCAAGTCCATTCGCAACTAAATTCGGCATCGGTAACAAAAATCCTGCCGTGCTGGTAACGTCTCTGGTAACACC
>NZ_CBAYMC010000310.1:0-4229 GCF_964826245.1 Armatimonas sp.
AGGACGCATAGGGACGAAGAGGAACTATGTCAAAATCGTCACCTAACTCTGTCAGCGGGGATACCCGCTGTCGAAAGTGCCGTCGTGCCGGAGAGAAACTTTATCTCAAGGGAGCACGGTGCTACTCAAAGAAGTGCGCTGTTGAGCGCCGCAACTACGCGCCGGGTCAGCATGGCCCGACCGCGCGTCCTTCCAAGCCAACGGACTACGGCAAGCAGCTTCGCGAGAAGCAGAAGATGCGCCAGATGTACCGTGTTCTGGAAGGCCCCTTCCGTGCCTACGTGTCGGAAGCTTCCCGTCGCCGTGGTGTGACCGGTGAGAATCTTCTCCAGCTTTTGGAGATGCGCCTGGATAATGTCGTCTACCGCCTCGGGTTCTCCACGAGCCGCGCCCAAGCCCGTCAGCTCGTGAGCCACGGACACCTGATGGTCAATGGCAAGTCTGTAGACATCGCTTCCTATCAAGTCCGTGCGGGCGATTCCATCTCAATTGCCGAGGGCTCCCGGCGAATGAGTGTCATTCAGGATGCGCTAGCAGGAGCAGGCTCACGCACTCCAACCTGGCTCTCACTAGATGCCCATCAGTTCGCAGGCAAGGTGCTCGCTGCACCGCGCCGTGATGAAGTGGACTCGCAGGTTTCGGAGCAGATCATCATCGAGTTCTACTCCCGCTAGTTCTCAGGAGGAGACAATATGGCTATTCAGGAGACGGTTGTACCTCGTATCGAGACGCTGGAGCAGTCCGATGTGTTTGGCAAGTTTGTTGTCGAACCGTTGGAGCCAGGCTATGGCGTCACATTGGGCAACTCCCTTCGTCGTGTTATGCTTTCTTCTATCATTGGAGCCGCCATCACGTCGGTTCGGATTGAGGGAGTGCAGCACGAGTTCCAGACCATTCCAGGGCTGAAAGAAGACGCGACCGAGCTTTTTTTAAATCTTAAAGAGCTCTGGGTTCGTATTGACGACGACGATGAGGAAGAGGAAGACCTTTCCGATGCCCCACGTGTGATCCGAGTGGATGCACGGGGATCGGGACGTATCACGGGAGCGGACGTTGTCTGCCCGCCAGATATGGAAGTGGTCAACCCTGAGTGTTATCTGGCAACAATCTCTGATGAGACAGCAAGCCTGTACATCGAGATGAAGGTCGAGCGTGGTCGTGGTTATGTGATGCCGGATAAGGGTGTCAAGACCAGCGATATCATCGGGGAGATCCCGGTGCCCGCAGCCTTTGGGCCAGTGCGTAAGGTCAACTACACCGTGGACCCCACCCGTGTGGGAAACCGCAACGACTATGAGCGTCTGACGATGGACATCACGACCAACGGGACAATCGAGCCGAGTGTGGCACTTTCGCAGGCGGCGCTGATGCTCGCGGAGTATTTCCAGCGCTTTGTAGATCATAAGGGCGGTCCAGTTCGTCAGTCGTTTATCATGCCGATCGGTGGCCTAGGCGCAAATGGCGCCCCTGACACGCGCATTGAGGAGCTAGATTTCTCGGTTCGTACATACAACTGTCTGAAGAAGGCAAATGTACTTACCGTGGGCGAGCTTGCTCTGATGAGCGAAATAGACTTGATGAATATTCGCAACTTTGGGAAGAAGTCTCTGACTGAAGTAAAGGAAAAGCTAAACACGATGGGCCTTAACCTTAAGGACTCCGATGGCTATTTCCCCGGCGAAGACGACGACGAGGACGAGGATTAAGGAAGTAAACGATGCGACACCGAATCGGTGGGCGGCAGTTTGGCCTGGCTTCGGACGCGCGTATTGCGCTTCTGAAGGGGCTACTGCGCTCCATGATCATCTATAAGAAAATTGAGACGACCGAGGCACGTGCCAAGGAGATCCAGCCAATGGTTGAGAAGCTGGTGACCCGTGCGAAGAACAATGATACCGTGCATGCACGTCGTATCGCCCGTGCTGCTATCGGTGGTAAGAGCGCCAGCGATGAGGATATCATCAAGGAGCTATTTACAGTCATTGCCCCGAACTTCAAGGATCGGCCCGGCGGCTATACCCGCATGGCTCACAAGAGTGTTCGACGTGGCGATGGGGCACCGGTTGTGGTGCTGGAGTTCGTCAACGACTGAGGCTGCTTTCGTCGCTGATGAAACGCGTTCGCTTAACCTTAGAGTACGATGGTACCGATTTCGCTGGTTTCCAGCTTCAGGGTAAGGGAGAGCGAACCGTTCAGGGAGACCTAGAGGCGGCTCTGCTCCAGATAACCGGAACACAGATCCGGGTGTCTGGAGCGGGCCGCACCGATGCAGGAGTTCACGCGCTGGGGCAAGTTGCTCACTTCGATGTGGACTGGAAAATTTCAGAAGAGAAGATCGTCGGCGCACTAAACGCTCACTTGCCACGCGATATTAGCGTGCTGCAGGCGGGATATGCTGAGCAAGAGTTTCATGCTCGGTTTAGTGCAACAAGCCGAACCTACCGTTACGCGATCCTCAATCGCCCGCAACCGTCGGCGCTACTGACACGCTATGTCTGGCATGTCACTCGGCCACTGAGTGTGGAAGCGATGCAGGAAGCAGGACGGACTCTCTGCGGGACGCATGACTTTGCGACGTTTGGGCAGCCTAGTGCGCCTGGACTCAGCACTGTGCGTTTTGTCGAGCGGATCGCGGTGCGCCCCTGGAAAAATGGGTCGTGCTTGCTGATCACCGTGCGAGGGAATGCCTTTCTGCGCCAGATGGTGCGTAGCCTGGTAGGAACCCTGGTCATGGTGGGGCAAGAGAGGCTTGAGAGGGGCGAGGTTTTGAAACTTCTGGAAGTGCGTGATCGGCGGGCATGTCCTCCGATTGCCCCTGCAAAAGGGCTCTGCCTGGTAAAAGTCGGCTATGATGGGCAGCGAATAGGAATAAATTAAATGAAAACTTATGCAGTAAAAGCGGACGATATCCAGCGCGACTGGATCGTCCTAGATGCAACGGGCGTGCCGATGGGCCGTCTTGCGGCCAAGGCTGCGGCAATCCTGCGAGGAAAGACCAAAGCGATCTTCTCCCCGCACATGGACTGTGGTGATCATGTGATCATCATCAATGCCGAGCGAACGATCCTGACGGGCAATAATAAAGGCGATGAGCCTATCTACCGCCACACCCTCTATCCGGGTGGTTTGAAGCAAGTACCCCGCGCTGAGCTTCTGGAGAAGCGTCCTGACTACGCAGTTCTGCGCACCGTCAAGGGCATGCTTCCCCACAACCGACTGGGAGCCCAGATGCTGACCAAGCTTCGTGTCTATGCCGGTGAGAATCATCCGCATGAGGCGCAGATTAAGGGCGCAGCCAAAGCAAAGGCAGAAGGTTAAACAATGGCAGAGACTCGAACGTACGCAACTGGTAAGCGCAAGTGCGCTATCGCCCGCGTCTGGCTTTCGCCCGGCGATGGGACAATCACGATCAACGGCAAAACGGTGATGGAGTACTTCTGCCGCCGTACCCTCGAAGCGCTGATCAATCAGCCCTTCGCCGCTACCCGTAGCGAGGGCCGCTTTAGCATCTTCGCGAAGACCAAGGGTGGTGGAATCTCCGGCCAGGCAGGTGCGCTGCGCCATGGAATCAGTAAGGCTCTGGTCGAGTTCGACCCGGAGCTGCGCGTGGTTCTTCGTCGCAACGGCTTCCTGACGCGCGACCCACGCGTGAAAGAATCCAAGAAATACGGTCGCAAGCGCGCCCGTCGCGGATTCCAGTTCAGCAAGCGTTAATCGCACGCCCCCTAACCCCCGCCTAGCGGGGGGACTAATCAGGCGTTTGCCCGGCATGAGTCATCGTGCCGGGCATTTTCTTTGTGAAATGGGCAATAATCAGCCCGGCACGATTGTCTCCCCTTTAACCGGCCAGATAGTGGGGGCACGTTGGCCAGCCCTGCGCTTTGTCGCTGCCGCACTTGTCAACCCGTATTCCGAGCTCGAGTGCGCTGTGATCGCCCCCGAGCTCGCAACGCACCCCTTCGGCAGGGGCTCCAGCCCTTTCTCCGGGGAACCTCGGAAGCAAAGGAGCAGCTTGCCGCCTGCGATCAAGTCGTGCAGATTCCCTCAATGTCGCGACTGCCAGCGCCATTCTCCTCTACGAAGTCTTCAATCAGCTGCGATCAAGACTGGTGTTCAGAAATAATTCAAACAAGTTGGTCATTCGACTTGACAACTTCTTCTCCGTGAGATAATATTCTCCTTGCGCCTCGGCCTGAGCCAAGCGCAGTGACTCGAAGAAATGACAGTTA
>NZ_CBAYMC010000311.1:0-4197 GCF_964826245.1 Armatimonas sp.
TTTGATAATCAAGGGCGTGCCGCGTTTACCCTGAACCGTCCGCAGTTTCTCGATGTAAGCTCTGGGTCTTTTGACCGGGCGAGCTTTGGGCTCCTTCGCAGTGCCTATTCCCTGGATAATGGATTTTCGGGGATGCTGTGGAGCAAGCCTGGCGATGGGAAAGCTATTGGCGAGTTCGTGCCGCACTCCGGCAACGCAAGCGGGACGCTGGTTGGTTTGACGATTGGCAAGAGCGGGCCGGTTCCGGCGGCGTTTAAGAACGGCAAGATTGGGACGCTCCCGGTGATGGGCGGGCTTCAGATGGCGATTCCGATGGCGGCCAACGAGCGCGATATCTTTGTCGGCGCGGGAATCTCGGAAGAGCGCATGGTCAAGCCGATTGGCTGGAGCAAGGGCAAGACGGGCGAGCTTCCGGTGCCGGGGAGCAAGCAAGGACTCGCTCTGGGCATCAACGACAACAATCAAGTCGTCGGCGTGATCGAGACTGAGGGCGGCGAAGCACATGCGGCGGTCTGGAGCGGCGGGAAAGTCATTGACCTCAACGATGTCATTGAGGGCCGTGAGGGCTGGACTCTGGTGCAGGCGCGTGGCATCAACAACAAGGGCTTCGTGGTCGGTACGGGCGTCAAAGACGGTAAAGTCGGCGCGTTTGTCGTCGGACCCGTGAAATAAACCCTCCTCCCTCCTCCCTCCGCTCCGCTCCTCCCTCCGCTCCTCCCTCCTCCCCCAACCCCTCCTCCCAATCCTGGGAGGAGGGGAGGTGGAGACCAAAATGACTATGGGATTGGGTAGAATGTTGGGCAGAAATGCCGGGGCTGGCGGATGAACCGTCGGCCTCATTTTTATTCCTCCCCCCTCCGCCGATCCTGCCTCCCAGGATTGGGAGGAGGGGTTGGGGGAGGAGGGAACTCATCATGCGAAAATCTGCCGCTCTTTTTCTCAGTCTCGGGCTTGCCACGGTTGCACATGCGCAGGGCAACGATCCGGGGGCTCCCAATGTCTATGCCATCACGGGCGCTAAGATCGTCACGGCGCCGGGGAAAGTGATCGCGTCGGGGACACTGGTCTTGCGCGATGGCGTGATTGAGTCGGTTGGGGCCAATGTGACCGTTCCCAAGGATGCCAAGGTGATCTCGGGGAAGGGCTGGACACTCTATCCGGGGCTGATCAACGCGTCCACGCGGCTTGGGATGCCCACCGAAGTCGTCAAATCGGATCGTGGCGATAAGTACCCCGTGTCGGCGATCCAGTCGGAGAACAATGCCGCGCTGCTCTTCAAGCCCGATGCGGAGGCAAACAAGCCCTACCGCCAGGCGGGGTTTGGGATCGCGCTCACGGCACCCGCGACGGGCCTTCTTGCGGGAACCAGTGCGGCAATTAGCCTGGGCGAGTCTGAGAAAGTCAATGAGCTGCTGCTGAATCCAAGGATTGGGATGCACCTCTCGTTTGAGCGCGGCGGCTTTGGTGAGTACCCCGGCTCGCTCATGGGCCAGATCGCCGCGACCCGCCAGGCCCTCTACGATGCCCGGTTCAAGGGCGGCAAGGGCACTCCCACACGCACCATTCAGGCGCTCCAGCCCGTGGTGGAGAAAAAGCTCCCGCTGATCGTGCGAGCTAGCGGTGCACGGGAGATCGAGCGAGCCCTCAAGCTGTGTAAAGAGTTTGGCCTGACCCCGATTATCGAGGGTGGCACCGAAGCCTATGCCATTGCGCAGAAGCTCAAGGACGCTAAAGTCAGTGTTTTTCTTTCCGCCGACCTGCCCGCTGCCCCGACAGTCGCGCCGGGTGAGATGTCTACGGAAACCCTCCAGAGCCTGCGTGCTCGCGCCCTGGCTCCGACGACTGCGGCTGCATTGGCAAAAGTCGGTGTCCCGTTTGCGCTGACGACCAGCTCGCCTGCGGATCTCCTCAAAAACACCCGCAAGCTCATCGCGGCTGGCCTCACCCAAGACCAGGCACTCATGGCGCTGACACTCTCACCCGCGAAGCTGCTGGGCATTGAGAAGCAGGCAGGGACACTGGAAGAGGGCAAGCTCGCCAACGTGATCGCCGTCGAGGGCGACTCGCTCTTTGCACCCAAGGCCAAGCTGGTGCAGGTCTTTGTCGAAGGCAAGCCTGTCACGTTGGCTGCTGCCCCCCCATCCCCCGCCGTGCGCGGGGGAAATCTGGAAGGCAAACCCCAAACCGCAGAGCCCCCCCGCCGGGCGGGGGATGGGGGGGAGGAGAAGCCTTTTGTGCTCTCCAAAGTGGGTACCGGGCAGATACCGCCGCTGCCGCCTGCGATGGCTTCCAAAAACTTCGTCTTGCGCAACGCGACGGTGTGGACAAGTGCGGCGGCGGGGATACTCAAAGAGACTGATGTCTTGGTGCGGGACGGCAAGATCGCCGCGATTGGCAACGCTTTAAAAGTTCCTGGTGGCACGGTCGAGATAGATGGGCGTGGCAAGCACGTGACGCCGGGGATGATTGACTGCCACTCGCACTCCGCTGTCTCGGGCGGTGTCAATGAGGGCAGCAATATCGTCACGGCCGAAGTGCGTATCGCCGACGTGCTCAACCCGGATGACGTGAATATCTACCGACAGCTTGCGGGGGGCACCACCGCCGCCAATGTGCTGCATGGCTCGGCCAATGCCATTGGCGGGCAAAATGCCGCAGTGAAGTGGCGCTGGGGCGCAGACTCCGCCGAGGACTTACTGATCAAGGACGCGCCACAGGGCATCAAGTTCGCGCTGGGCGAGAACCCAACGCGGTCGAACAGCGGCGGCTTTCGTGAGGGCACGCCACGCTACCCCGTGAGCCGCATGGGAGTGGAAAGAATCAGTCGTGCCCGGTTCACGGAAGCACGCGACTATGCTGTAAAGCGCAAGGCCAACCCCGAGGGCACCCGTCGCGACTTGCAGTTAGATGCGCTGGTCGAGATCCTAGAGGGCAAGCGCCTCGTGCACTGCCATAGCTACGTCGCCAGCGAGATTCTCATGCTGATCCGCCTTGCCGATGAGTTCGGCTTTAAGATCGCCACGTTCCAGCATGTCTTAGAGGGCTACAAAGTCGCCGATGAGATCGCCAAGCACGGTGCAGGTGGCTCGACGTTTACCGACTGGTGGGGCTACAAGCTCGAAGCCATAGACGCGATTCCCTGGAACGGGGCGCTCATGACCGAGCGTGGCGTCACGGTGTCGTTTAACTCCGATGACAACGAGCTGGCCCGGCGCATGAATGTTGAGGCGGCCAAGGCCATCCGCTGGGGCAATATGTCGCCTGCGGAGGCGCTAAAAATGGTGACCATTAATCCCGCCAAGCAGCTCCATATTGACAAGCTTACCGGCTCACTGGAGCCCGGAAAAGATGCCGATATCGTGCTCTGGACAGGCAACCCGCTCTCGCCGCTCTCCATGCCGGAGAAGACGTTCGTGGATGGCAACCTCCTCTTCGACCGCGCGGCAGATCTCGCCGCCCGTAAGGAGCTAGAAGCCGAAAAAACGCGGCTGGTGAAAGAGCTAAGCTCCGGCCAACCCCCTAGCCCCCGCCCGGCGGGGGAACCAGAGAACGCCGGCGAAGCCCTACCTAAGCGTCCCCTCCGCTCGGCGGGGGCAGGGGGGGCAACACCCACGGGGCCCGTTACCGCTCTGGTGAATGGCACCGTCCACACGGTCAGCGGCGCAGATATTGTCGGTGGCGTGGTCGTGGTGCAAGGCTCAAAGATTCTCGCCGTGGGCAAGGCGGGCGAGGTGAGCGTTCCTGCGGGCGCGACGCGAGTAGACATCTCCGGGCAGCATGTCTATCCGGGGCTGATTGATGCCAATACCACGCTTGGAGCCAACGAGATCGACTCCCGTCGCGAGACTCAGGATCTGAGCGAGCAAGGCACCTACAAGCCCGAGCTGTTTGCAGCCCACGTCATTAACCCAGACTCCGAGGCGATCAAAGTCACAAGGGCTGAGGGGATTCTGAGTGCGCTGGTGGCACCATCTGGCGGGACATTCTCGGGGATGGGAGCGCTCATCAACCTAGATGGCTGGACATGGGAAGAAATGTCGCTTGACCCCCTCGCGGGCCTTTTTACCACGTTGCCGGGCGGCGGCGGCGGACGGCGCTTTGGGGAGCACCATCACGATGATAGCTGCGAAGACATGGGCGAGGAGGACGACCTCAACCGAGCGGGTGCCGCCCAGCCGCCGTTTGTGGGCCGACGTG
>NZ_CBAYMC010000312.1:0-4194 GCF_964826245.1 Armatimonas sp.
CGCTCCGTGCCAGGTGAGGCAGTGGTGGAAGACCACGCCGCCTGCCTTGACGGGCTGGGGAACCACCTCGACCGTCTCGCCCTCCGGAATCCACTCCGGCTTGTAGTCCGGGCCCCAGACGTTGGGATCGCTCTCATCGGTGATCGTGCCGATCGTGCCGCCGTTTTTTGGACCCCACTTGTAGCTGCCCTTCACCATGCTCATACAGCCATTGGCCTCGTCAGCGTCTTCCAGCGCGACCCAGGCACTGATCAGATCGGCAGGCTGGATAATGGGCCAGTAGGGGTGGTCCTGGTGCCACGTGGTCGGGCCACCCACTTTTGCGGGCTTCTCTTGCATCTGGTCGTGCCAGACCCGAACCGTATCCGTCCCCATCAGCTCCGAGATAATCTTGACGATCTTCTCGTTGTAGAGATGTTGCCGAAACGCCTCCTCGGCCTGGAACATATTGACGATCTGGGTGACCACGAAGCCTTTGTCTTGGCCCCAGGAGATATTACGGTTGGACTCGGCTGCCTGCGGGGACGTCCCGGACTTGCAGCGGGCCAGTGCCTCGCGTAGACCTGCCGTTTCTTCGGGAGTGAGCACGGGGCCGTAGTTCAAGTAGCCGTTTTCGCGGAAAGACGCGACCTGTTCTTCAGTGAGCATAGACGTTAGTATGCAGGAATTTGGTTTTTCTATCCAGAACCTCTACGGTGTAAACTTGTAGGTTTCCGGTAATGTCCAGAAAAATTGAAGAAGCGCACTTCGCCCAGTTTGGGAGTCCACATCGCCTGATTGTCCTCACCGACGTTCCAGGAGCGCTCTGGGAGCGTATCGGATGGCGGCATGCGGACTTCCTCTCCCTCTATTTAGTGCGCCGGGGAAAAGCGACACACGTGATCGAGGGGCAGCCCTTTGAGGTCGCACGGGGCGATGTCTACGCCATGGCGGCAGGGCAGGCGCACTGGTTCGACCGCTGCGAGCGCCTCGTGCTCGATACCATCCATGTGGAGCCGGCGGTATTTCCCCCGGAGACCTGGGAGCTCCTCGGGCAGCCGCGCTCGGGGCGCTGGCTCCATCTCACCCCAGCAGCGCATGGACAGATTTCGCAGTGCTGGAGCGAGCTACGCGAGGAGGCGGCACAGACGGAGGGAGCCTGGCTGGTTCCCGCACTCTTTGGGCGGCTCCTGGTGCGCCTCAAGCGCTTGGGAGCAGGCGGGGAAGGGCTCTCTCATGGGCGTCACGAAGAGACTCTCGCCTCCGCCATTCGCTATCTCGACGAGCACTTCGCAGAGCCCGTTCGCATCGAGCAGCTTGCCGCCCAGGTCTTTCTCTCGCCGGATCGCTTCACCGAAGTCTTTACCGCCGCGATGGGGCGCACGCCTCGGGACTACCTCAAGCACCTGCGCCTAGAGCAAGCCCGTACCCTGCTCTGTGAGGGGACTCTCTCCCTGTCACAGATTGGGCTTCTCTGTGGCTTCTCCGATCCAGCGTACTTTGCGCGGGTCTTTAAAGAAAATCTTGGGGTCTCTCCCCGGCAATGGCGCGACTCTTGCAAGGAGTCTTGAGCAAGATGACTATCACCTACAGCCTCAATGAAGCTGATATCGCCGCCTGGCAGGAGCACTCGTCCTTGCAGCCCAAGCTAAATCTCTGGTGGATCATGGCTGCCGCCGTTTTAGGTGCGGCTATCGGTATCTGGCACACCCCCGCGTTCTTTTTCTGGGTGGCCGTCGGCGCACTCGTTCTGGCGCTCCAAGCCGGTGAGAAAGTCCCCGTGGAAGTGCTGGGCGTGCGCAGTATGTCACTGGAGCGTGAGGGCTTGCGTATCCACTCGCCCCACTACCGTCGCCTGATTTTTTGGGAAGCCTGCCAGCCTGTCGAGGAAACTGAGACCCATCTGTTTCTTACCTTCGCCCCGCGCGGCGTCATCATCATCCCCCGCCGCATCTTCGAGTCCGCTGAAGCCTGGTCACAGTTCCGCCACGAGCTGATCCACCGCAACATCTGGAGCCTCCCTCAGGCTGCTTGACGGTTGGTGTTGACGGGAAGTTCTTCGGGGAGCTCGCTACCGGGGATGATCTCGGTTTTGTAGCGGCAGGTGTAGGCTCCGGGCAGAATGAGCGTGGCTTGTGCGGCCTCGGGGTCTACGGCGACTTCGAGGGTTCCGGCAAAATCAATCGTATCTATGTCCTCGATCTCAGGACTACCTAGAGAAACACCGAGGGTGTAGAGGCCGGGCTTGAGGAGCAGCTCGCCGAGCGTGAAGCGGACACGGGTGGTCTCTCCGGGCTCCAGACGCACCAGCTTGCCGTGGAGCGCGGAGGAGCAGTCAATCAGGCGGTAGGTATTGGAGTCGGCGATCCAGAGAGTGACGGACGCATCGGTGATGACTTGCTCCGCCTTGACCGTTAACTCCATCTGGAGCGTGCTGCCGTTGTAGACCAGGGGCTGAGGCGTCCCATCGGCGGCAAAGGGCTGGAGGTTGAGGGAGAGAAACTGCCCCGCTCCGGTGCCCGTGCGCTGCGCGTGGGTGAGATCACCCCCCAACGCCGTGCCCGACGAGCGGGCCATGAGCTGGTAGGCTGCCGCGACCCGCGCGACGGGCCCATCTTCGTGGAGCTGGCCGCCGTGTAGCAATAAAGCACGGTTGCAGAGTGCGGTAACCGCCGCAAGGTTATGGCTCACGAAAAACACCGTGCGCCCACTGCCGGCCACTTCCTGCATCTTGCCCAGGCACTTCTTCTGGAACTCCGCATCGCCCACGGCCAGCACTTCGTCCACGATCAGAATCTCCGGATTGAGGTTCGCCGCGACCGCAAAGCCTAGGCGCATGGTCATCCCCGATGAGTAGCGCTTGACGGGCGTATCAAGGTGCAGCGCCACCCGAGGCCCCGCAAAGTCAATGATCTCGTCAAAGCGCGTCTGGATCTCTTTTCGTGTCATCCCCAGAATCGCGCCGTTCATGAAGACATTCTCACGGCCTGTCAGCTCGGGGTGAAAGCCCGTTCCCACCTCCAGCAGGCTGCCCACACGCCCGTAGAGCGCGATCTGGCCCTCGGTCGGCTCGGTAATGCGCGAGAGGAGCTTCAGTAGAGTAGATTTCCCCGCACCGTTGTGCCCGATCAGCCCGACAACCTCGCCCTGGTGAACGTCGAAGCTGACCTCGCGCACGGCCCAGAAGTCCTCTTTGGGGGGCTGCTTGCCACGCAGGGTCGCCAGAATATTTTCGGTGAGTGTTCCCGGACGTGTCCCCCGTGGTGCGATCTTGTAGCGCTTGCCGAGCTTGCTGACCCCGACCATCTTTGTGCTACTCGTACTAGATGACATCGGCGAACCTCCGCTCCTGCATGCGGAAGATCAAGAGGCCCAGCAGTAGGATCACCACACTCATGACGGTAGCATAGGCCACCTGCCACGGGGCAATTCCCAGCCCGCCGCCCATCAGCGACCAGCGAAACCCCTCGATTAAGATCGCCGCCGGGTTCACCAGAAAGTAAAGTGTTCCCAGTGCCCCCAGCTTGCCTGCCATCTTAGCAAGTGGCCACTGCACGGGCGAGAAGACCATCAGGGAGTTGAGCCAGACGGGCAAGATAAACTGAACATCTCGGTACGAGACCATGAGCGCCGCCATCATCATCCCGATCCCCAGGGCCATGGTCGCCAGTGCCGCAAACCAGAGAGGGAGTGTCAGAGTGGCTAATGTCGGGGCCACACCAAAGAAGGGCATCAGGAGCACAAAAGCGGCAAAAGCGACCAGTGTGTCTATCTGCGCTGCCAAAGTGGAGGCGACGGGGAGTGTCAGGCGCGGAAAAAAGACCTTGGAGAGCATCGCACTATTGCCCACAAGGCAGGTGCTGATCTTAAATATCGAGAGGCCAAAGATAGTCCAGGCGATCTGTCCCGAGAAAGCGCGCAGGAAGAATGCGGGGTCACCTTGAGAGAATCCGGCCACTTTTCCAAAGACAAAACTCGCGATTCCTGCCGTCAGGAGTGGCTGAAGCACCACCCAGATCACACCCAGAGCGGTCTGGCGGTAGCGCAGCATGATCTCGCGCTGGGCAAAAGTTCGCACCAGCTCCCAGTACTGCGTCAGCTCCTGCAGATTAAGCGCGGCCAGCCCTTGTGGGGGACGAACTAGAATCAGCGGTTTTGTCTCGGTCACCAGATATGAACTCCTGTGGAGCGCCACCAGGAAAGTGTCTCCGCTAG
>NZ_CBAYMC010000313.1:0-4165 GCF_964826245.1 Armatimonas sp.
TGAGGCTCTCAAGACGCCCCCCTCCAACGGGGGTGGACTACGCGAGGAGAAAACGAAAAATGAGCTACTTAAAGAACATTATCAACAAGAACGTCACGCCGCAGAGCCAGCCGGTTCCGGGCACGAGCCAGGTGCTCAACTCGGCGGGAGGCTACAGCTTCCCGGTGGATAGCTGGACGCAGCTGGAGCGCTTCTTAGTGCTGGGTTCTGAGGGCGGCTCTTACTACGCGACGCAGCAGAAGCTGACGGCAGAGAGCGCCAAGGCGGTTCAGGCATGCGTGGCGGCGGATGGTCTGCGGGCGGTGAAGACCATTGCGCAGGTCTCGGACGCGGGCCGGGCTCCGAAGAACGATCCGGCGATCTTTGCGCTGGCGATTGCGGCGTCTGAGGGCGACGATAAAACACGCGCGGCGGCGCTGGCGGCTTTGCCTACCGTCTGCCGTACCGGGACGCATCTCTTCCACTTCGCACAGTTTGTGGACGGCATGCGCGGCTGGGGCCGGGGGCTGCGTAAGGCGGTCGGGGCATGGTACGCCGAGAAGGACAGTGACACGCTGGCCTACCAGGCGGTCAAGTACCAGCAGCGCGATGGCTGGAGCCACCGGGACTTGCTGCGTCTGAGCCACCCCAAGCCGGAGAGCGACCAGAAGAAGGCGCTCTATCACTGGATCACGCAGGGAAGTACAGGCGAGAGTATCCCGGCGCTGGTCGCGGCCTTCGAGCAGGCAAAGCGTGCGGAGAGTGCGGCAGAGATCGCCCGGCTGATCCGTGACGCCAACCTGCCACGTGAGGCCATTCCGACCCAGTTCCTGACCGAGAAGTCGGTGTGGGAGGCGCTGCTGGCAAGCGGAATGCCGCTCACGGCGCTGCTGCGGAACCTAGCAACCATGACCCGCGTGGGCATCTTCGACGACCGTGAGCAGGTAAAAGCCGTCAGCGCACGGCTGACCAATCTCGATGCTCTGAAGAAGGCACGTGTGCATCCGATTGCGGTGCTTTCGGCGCTCAAGACCTACGGGTCGGGCAGGGGCGTGCGTGGCAACAGCACTTGGAAACCGGTGGGCACGCTGGTGGATGCGCTCGATGCGGCGTTCTACGCAAGCTTCGGCACTGTCGAGGCGACGGGCAAGCGCTGGGTGCTGGCACTGGATGTCTCGGGCTCGATGGGTTGTGGGGAGATCGCGGGAATTCCCGGCCTGACCCCGCGCGACGCGTCGGCGGCGATGGCGCTTATCACGGCAGCAACTGAGGACGACTACAAAATGGTGGCGTTCCAGGACAAGCTGACCGAGCTGAGCATCACGCCGCGCCAGCGGCTCGACGATGTGGTTCGCCGCATCTCGGGAATGCCGTTTGGCAGCACGGACTGTGCCCAGCCGATGCTATGGGCGCTGAAGAACAAGGTGAAAGCCGATGTCTTCGTCGTCTACACGGACTCGGAGACCTGGCATGGGAGCATCCACCCGGTGCAGGCCCTGCGCCAGTACCGGGAGCAGCTGGGTATTGCCGCCAAGCTTATCGTCGTGGGGATGGTCAGCAATGGCTTCACCCTCGCCGACCCCAGCGACGGTGGGTGCTTAGATATAGTCGGCTTCGACACGGCAACCCCGCAGCTGATGTCCGACTTCGTGCGCTAAGCCTTGCGATCTCTTATCGGGGGAGGAATTCCTGCCCCGATAAGAGAAGTGGTGCTCATGCAAGAGCAAGAATCGCTTTGGGCAGGCGCAGCGAAGCGCATTATCACCCCCAACCCTCTCCTGCCCGTCTCGGGTGGCATGGGGCCCACAGAGTCGGCACGCGAGAAGCGTGGCGAGCTGACAGCACGGGCCCTCTTTCTCCAGCGTGGCAAGACCAAAGTGGTCGTTGTTGGGCTGGATCTCCTAGGCTTTCCAGGCGTCTTAGGCGACCGCGTACGGGCGCGCGTTCCCCGTGTTGCGGCGCAGAATATCCTCATTGGGGCTACGCATACCCACAGCGCCCCGGACTGCTACGCCTTCCCCGATGGCAAGGGTGGCCACACCGGCGATCTGGCGTTTATGGAGCGGGTCTGCACGCTGGCGGCGGAGGCCATCAACGAGGCGATAGACCGAGCGCAGCCCGCGTACCTCAAGATCGCCACCGGCGAGGCACAAGGAAAGATCGCCTACAACTACTACGCCCCCGAGCTTTACGACCGGCGAATGTCGGTGATTCAGGCGCTCACGCCCGAAGGAAAGACCCTTGCGACTCTGGTGAACTATGCCATCCACCCCGAGGTTCTGGGCAACAGTGTCGGCATCCTCAGCCCCGATCTCTGCGGCCCGCTTTGTGAGCGTCTGGAGGAGCGTGCGGGAGGCATGGCGCTCTTCATGAATGGTGCACAGGGGGGAATGATCACCGCGGACAATCGCTCTCTGGATCGCCCTAAAGACCCACAAAAAGGCTACTGGGAGGATGCCCGCACCTGGGATGAGTGCCTGCGGATCGGGCACACTATGGCCGATGAAGCGCTGCGCATTTTAGCCAAAGCGCCCGTTCAGCAAAAGCCAGGGCTGTTTTGCAGGAGCCTCTCTGTGACCTTTCCCGTCCAGTCCCCGGAGCTCTGGGCGGTCGTGACCCAGTCGCCGCTGGGCTACCCGCATGGGAAAGGCAAAGACCACACGATTCAGGCGCGTCTGAACCTCGTCAATCTCGGCGATGCACAAATTCTGACGATCCCTGGTGAGGCGCTCCCCAATATCGGCTTCTATCTCAAGCGGAAGATGGCCGGAGCACATAACTTGCTCTTTGGCCTCACCAACGAGGCCTTTGGCTACATCTTGACCAAAGTGGACTATCACAGCTTCCCGCGCTATGAGTATGTCTCGCGCACGTCCCTTGGCGAGCAAACCGGAGAGATTTTGATTGAAAAGTGCCTAGAGCTGGTACGCACCAGCCCCAAGCCAGCGGGGTAGGGCGACTTAGTAAGCCAGTGCCGCGTTGCTGGGTTCGCCGCTTCTGCCACTGCGCTGAGGAACAATTCGATATTCGCGGTGGGTGCCCGCTCCAGCGTTTTCGTGAAGCCAGGCCGTGCGCGTGGTGTAGCCGATCTTCTCCCAGGCTTTTTCGGAGCTGGTGCGCATCTCGATATCGTAGGTGATGCCGCTTCCGGTGGGGCCGCTCCAGTCCAAGAAGTTATCGCCCGAGGGACGCGGCTTGCAGATAAGATCGTCCACTTCGGGAATCTCCCCGTGCCCTTTGCCCGTCTTCTCCCGCACGCTGAGCCCGGCGGCCTGACGGGTCGCATCGTCCATGAGGCTGCTGGCCTGCGCCTCTCTTGCCAGCGCCCGAAGCTCCGCCGCTGTATCGTTGTAGCCGCCGTTCGCCGCTGCAACTGCAGCACTCAGAGCAGCCTCGGCGCTCTCTTTTGTCTCTACCAGCTCGGTGAGCGCCGTCTTCTTAGCTCTTAAACCCGCAAGCTGCGCCGCCGTCAGTTTAGACTTACTTCGGCCCGCATCGGTATCTATCGCCTCTAAAAACCGCTCCACCTGCACCAGCAACTCCCGGTGATTTCTCGAAATCCAGTCCTTAGGTTCCATAATTCTCTCTTCTCCTCTCTGAGGGCGAGCGCCCTCGCTACCAACTCAGAAACCCAAACCCGAAAAAAGTTGCACTGCCTCCGAAATTCAGTGATCTGAGCCGAGAAGGGAGACTCCCAAACCCGAAGAGATGTGTCCCGAATTTTAATTTCGGGATACATCACTCTGAGCTAATATAGGTTTTGAGATATTCTTCAAATGAATAGTAGGATTTATTTATAAATTCCATTGTCGAGTTATCATCATTATTATTAATACTAATATCATCTAGAATGGTAACAATTTTGCATTTTTCCGTGCCTCCGTTTGCAGGGCCACGCAAGCCACGCCCTATAATTTGCATAAATTTCACAGGGCTGTATATTTTTCGACTAATTATTATCATATCTGTACTAGGTGCGTCAAATCCAGTTGATAATACGTCGTGATTACACAACACAGATATTTTTCCTTGCTTGAAATTCTTAATTGAACTTTTTCGTTCTTTCATATCGGTTTCTGAATCAATATGACTTGCTGAAATTCCTTTCATATTCAAATCGAAAGCTATTTTCTTGGAGTGTTGCCGAGTGTTTGCAAATAACAATATGGATTTCCCTTTATTTAAA
>NZ_CBAYMC010000314.1:0-4139 GCF_964826245.1 Armatimonas sp.
AGGTAGGCATCGCAGAGGGCGAGAGCTTCCCCGATCGCTTCGTCGGTCTTGGGGCCCTCTAAAACATCGGTGTAGAGGCGCGTAAAGAATTTCGGGTTGAGCTTCAGGGCTTGGTGGATGACCTCTCGGCCAGGGTTCTGCCTGGCGGCGATCACCTCCAGTTGGGCGAGCTCCCGGGAGGCTAGGAGCAGATAGACGGTGGCGTAGTGGAAGACACGCTTGATTTTATGCCACTTCTCCGCCTTGGTGAGCACGGGGAGGCAGGCATTTCCCGCCCGCAAGAGCTGCGCCTGCCGGTCGCGCTCCCCGAGACTGCCGACATTCTCCCAGAGTAGCGGCAGGGAGTCGTCTTTGGTGAAGAGCAGACGGCTTCGGAGCTGCACCGACGACCAAAACGAGCCGACCAGGGCACTATCGAGCTGCTTGCGAAACGTGGAGCGGGGCATCAGGATCGCATGAACCGAGATATCTTCCTCTAAAAGCGTAAAGCTCCCGCCCTTGACCGACTCCTCCCCGATAATAATCAGGTCGATATCAGACTTCTCCCAGATATCGTCGTAGGCCAGCGATCCAAAGAGCACCGCAGCCAGCACGGTTCTATCTTTTTGCAGCTTCTCCGTGAGCGAAGTAATCGCAGCCTCGTAGCGTTCACGTGTCGTCATAAACATAAGTTTACCACAGGTTGCCTGGTACAATTTCCGCATGATCTCTCTTCCCCGTAGCACGCCCGAGGCTCAGGGCGTCGATTCTGCCGGCATCGCCGCGTTTCTCGCTGCCTGCGCAAGCTCTGGCCTGGAGCTGCACAGCCTGATGCTTGTGCGCCATGGCTTTGTTATCGCCGAGAGCTGGTGGCACCCCTATAGCTCGGACAAGCGCCATATGCTCTTCTCCCTCTCCAAGAGCTTTACGGCCACGGCGATTGGGCTGGCGGTGGCCGAGGGGCGACTGAGTCTGGGCGATAAAGTGGCCTCGTTCTTCCCGGAGAAAGCCCCAGCTCATGTCTCGGAGAACCTCGCGGCGATGTGCGTCCACGACTTGCTCACCATGTCCACGGGCCATGCGGTCGAGCCGATGAGTGGGCTGCGTGCGGAGACCAACGACTGGGTAGCCTCGTTTCTGACCGCTGATGTCCCCCATGCACCGGGGACGCACTTTCTCTACAACAGCCTCGCTACCTACATGCTCTCGGCGATCCTGCAGAAGCTCACCGGAGAGCGCCTTCTCGACTACTTAACGCCACGCCTGTTTGTGCCGCTGGGGATCGAAAATCCGACCTGGGAGCAGTGCCCGCTAGGGATTGACACGGGCGGCTGGGGGCTGAGCGTGCGCACGGAAGATATCGCCAAGTTCGGCCAGCTCTACTTGAGTGATGGTCTCTGGAATGGTGTGCGACTCTTGCCTGAGGGCTGGGTGGAAAGCGCGACAAAGAAGCATATCGCAAACGGCGATGATCCTCACAGCGACTGGGCGCAGGGCTATGGCTTTCAGTTCTGGCGCTGCCGCCATGGGGCCTACCGTGGCGATGGCGCGTTTGGCCAGTTCTGCATCGTCTTCCCCGAGCAAGGTGCCGTGCTCGCGATTACGTCGGGCGTGAAGGAGATGCAGGGAGTGCTCAACCACGTCTGGGCCAGTCTGCTTCCCACGTTTGGAGGGCAGCGCGAGCTACAAAAGCCCGTCGGAGCCGGGCGCATTTTCTCCGCGACCTACAGCTTCCCCGAGAACGACCAAGGGCTGAGCCAGCTACAAATCCACAGCGACGAAGAAAGACTCACGCTCTCCGTCGATGAGCACACGCTTATCGGGGGCTTTGGCGTGTGGCTTCCCGGCGAGACGAGCTTTCGGCAGTGGCACGGCAAGCCACACAAGACTGCAGGAGCTGCCACATGGGATCAAGCCCAGAACACACTTATTTTGCGTCTCTGCTCCGTCGAAACCCCATTTATCGCGGAGGCAATCTGTGAATTTGAGGGAGAGTGCGTCACTCTTCGCTACTCGCTCAATGCCAGCTTTGGCCCCACGGAGTTCGCGCCACTGGTTGGCCAGAAGCTCGCGTAGCCTCGTAGAACTATTTACCCCGGATGAGCCCCACAACGATCAAAATGACTCCAGCCAGGATCGCCCAGCCGGTTAGTGGTGAGAGTAGCTTCGCCAGCATAATGACCAGCTGAACGGCGGCTCCTCCCACTAAGAATAACGTCCCCCACTGTACGAGCTTGTTCCTCTGTAAGTTGCGTAGCTGTTGTCGTTGCATAAAACCAAACCTCCTCTCAATAGAACCCTATCATCTGATCCTAGTTGCAGTGGGAAAAGTCACAGCTCCTATCGGTCATAGTACCGCAGCGAGAAGTGCCTGCTGGACATGTAGGCGATTCTCGGCCTGGTCGAAGATGCCAGACTGCGTACTGTCCACCGCGTCCTCCGTGATCTCTTCACCGTAGTGGGCGGGCAGGCAGTGCAGGATCAGCGCATCCTCTTTAGCCTCTCGGAGGGTTTTCGCACCGATCTGGAAACCGGCGAAATCGGCGAGGCGCTTGGCTTTCTCGTCCTCCTGGCCCATTGAGGTCCAGACATCGGTGTAGAGAATATCGGCATCGTTTGCGGCGGCGACCGGGTCGTGGCTAATCTCAAACTCAGTGTTGTGCCAGGCAGCCAGCTCTTGCGCCTGCTGGATCAGGGCAACAGGCGGCTCGTAGCCGGGCGGGCAGGCAAGCGTGAAGTGCGTCCCGAGGCGCGGGGCGAGTAGCATGAGGCTAATGGCAGTATTGCAGCCATCGCCGATATAGACTAGCTTCTGGCCACGGGTCTCCGCGCGGTACTCTAAAATCGTGTAAAAATCTGCCAGTGCCTGGCAGGGATGCTCAAGGTCTGTTAGAGCATTGATCACAGGGACGCTTGCGTAGTGTGCCAGCTCGACGATGTTTTTATGATCAAACGTTCGAATCACAATCGCATCCACCATCCGGGAGAGCACCCGAGCCGCATCTTTCACGGACTCGCGCTGGCCAAGGCCCACTTCCTCACGAGAGAAATAGAGCGCCTGTCCCCCAAGCCGCTGCATTCCCACCGAAAATGAGAGCTTGGTACGCAGGCTGGGCTTCTCAAAGAGCAGCGCTGCGCACTTGCCCGCCGCCACTTTCTGCGCCTTTCCGAGCTTGATCTCTCGCGTTAAGTCAAAGAGCTGCTCGATCTCCTCGGTGGTGAGGTCATTGACTGAGAGAAAGTGGCGGCCTTTCAGAAAGCCCACACGCGGGGCGGGGCGGGTAGGAATGGGCTCGGGCGCGGGGTTGAACTCCTCGGTCAGTGCCCCGGCCATTCCCGATGAGAGCGCCTGTGCGACGGACTCATAACTCAGCCCCACACTCTCAACACTGGCGGGAGCATCATGCAAAAGTGCGAGAAGCAGATGCTCGGTGCCGACATAGTCGTGGCCGGTGGACTCCGTCTCACGCCGCGCCTGCTCGACAATCTGCTTGGCTCCCGGCGAGAGGGTCGCGGACTCCGTGCGTGCCGCGCCGTTCTCGGGCTTGAGCAGGCCCGAGCTGCGCATCCGAAGCTCCTCCGGCGCGTAGCCGATCCGGTCTAGGAGCTGGAGAGCGCTGGTCTCTTCGCCGTGCAGGAGCCCCATGAGCAGATGCTCCCGCTCCACATAGACATCGCCCCGCCGCATGGCCTCGACCTGCGCCCAGAGCATCGCTTTTCGTCCGTTGCGTGTGAACTGAATTGCCATAATTATCTTTCCCGCCTGAACCCACTCTACGAACCCACCCGGCTTCGTTCGTTCCTCACTACGCCACCCTCCCTCAGGGCAGGGAGGGTAGAAAACCCCCACCTAACCTCCCCCTTCCCTGCCCTGAGGGAAGGGGGCCGGGGGGATGGGTTCGGGTGGGCTAGAGCCTTGCTTTCTCGATTGCTTGTGTCAGAAGGTTCACCCCTTCGTCAGCTAATTCCTTGGTGAGAGTGAGCGGCGGGATGATTCGCAGTGTGGTATCACCGGTGGCATTGATAATCAGGCCCAGCGCGAGTGCCTCTGCCACGACTTTTTTGGCAATCGGCTTGTCTAGCTCCAGCCCGATCATTAGACCCATCCCACGTGGCGCTCCGAGCGTTGCAAGGCGCTCTTTCAGATAGGCCCCGACGGT
>NZ_CBAYMC010000315.1:0-4112 GCF_964826245.1 Armatimonas sp.
CAAGCGCAAAGTCTACGTCGAAATCGTCGCCTGACGACTCCGACGATTGCTGAAGCGTACCGAACACGAGAGGGGCTGTGATGGAAAACGACGAACCCGTTTTGATCGGAGAAATCACCGCCCCCTTTGGTATGAGGGGAGAGGTGAAACTCTACCCGTACATGGACGATCCTAAGCTGCTGGTGGGCAAGACTTTCTTGCTCAACGGCAAGCCCAACCGTGTCCAGAGCGTTCGACCTTACCAGAGTACGTATCTGATTCTCTTTGAGGGCATGGATCGCACAGGGGCGGAGTCAATCCGCAACACCAAGCTTTTCCTGCCCAAATCCGAACTTCCCAAGCTCCCTGAGGGGGCTTACTACGACTGGCAGCTCAAAGGGCTGATGGTTCAGACCGAGTCTGGAAAACCCCTAGGGGAGATAGAGACCATTCTCTACAACCCAACCGCAAACGATGTCTATGAGACGAGCCTGGCGCTGATCCCTGCCCATGCCCAGTTCGTGCTCTCGGTAGATTTAGAAACGGGCCAGATGGTCGTCTCCGACGATCCAGGCCTCTTAAAGTAGCCATGCGGGTGGATGTCGTGACGCTCTTTCCGGAGCTGATCTTGCAGGCAACGAGCCACTCGATTGTGCAGCGGGCACAGGCGGCAGGCTCTCTGGAGCTGGACTGCGTGAACCCTCGGGACTTCACCCACGACCGGCACCGCACCGTGGACGACTGCCCTTTTGGGGGCGGGGCGGGCATGGTAATGAAAGCCGAGCCTCTCGTGGCGGCCATTGAGTCCGCAACAAAGGGCGATCCGAGTGTCCCCGTGCTACTTACCGCGCCGGATGGGGAGCCCTTTACCCAGGCACTCGCCCAAGAGCTAGCGGCTCTGCCACGCTGGGTCGTGGTCTGTGGCCACTACGAAGGCATTGACGAGCGCGTGCGTGAGGGCTGGATCACGCGCGAGGTCTCCCTAGGGGACTACGTGCTCACAGGCGGCGAGCTGGCTGCCTTAGTGATGTTAGATGCGACCGTGCGACTCTTGCCTGGGGTTCTAGGCAATGAGGAGTCGGCGCAAGAAGAGAGTTTTGAGGGGGGCGTGCTGGAGTACCCGCACTACACCCGACCGGCGGTCTTTCGTGGCCGTGGCATCCCCGAGGTTCTGACCTCCGGGCACCATGCCAATGTCGCGAAGTGGCGTCGGACCCAGGCCTTGGTGCGCACGCGTGTGCGCCGACCAGATCTCTGGGAAAAACTGCTGCCGCTTAGCAAGACGGACCAGAAACTTCTGGATGCGTACGAAGCTGAGGCGGCGCAAGCACAGGTAGAGCCGAGCTCTGCCTGGGTGGACGAACCTGTGTCCAATCCGGAGTGACGAGATCTCACTGCCGCGAAGAGACCGCCAGGGGACGCCTCCAAAAGAAACTAAATCTGTTTGGGAGACGTATATGAGTAAAGTGAACGCAACTGCGATTCGTGATATCGAAGAGGCACAGAAAAAAGCGGGCGTGCCCAGCTTCCGTGGAGGCGACACCGTGCGCGTCCACGTCAAGGTTATCGAGGGCGGCAAAGAGCGCGTCCAGATCTTTGAAGGGGTTGCTCTGAGCCGTCATGGCGCAGGCATCCGTGACACCGTTCTGGTGCGTAAGATCGCCAGCAACGGCGTCGGTGTGGAGCGTACCTTCTTGGTACACTCGCCGCGCATCGAGAAGATCGAGGTGCTCCGCCGCGCTGCTGTCCGCCGCGCCAAGCTGTACTACCTGCGTGGTCGTGTGGGCAAGGCAACCCGTCTGAAGGAAGACCGCAACGGTCGCTTCAGCCGCACACAAACCACACCATAAAGTTCCCCCGCTTGCGGGGGCCAGGGGGCTTAAGACGATAGTGGAAACTTGGACAGAGCGCATTGCCAATCTCTCCTTGCCCACTGTCGTCTTAGCCTTAGGTGGCCTAACCGTGGTACGCCTGATCTTGCGTGCCCTCCGCCGTAGCTTCTTTCTTTTTCTCTCCGAGCTCACCGAGTCCGCCCTGCTGGCGCTGGCGCTGGTCTTTCTGCTCGTGAAGCCTTTCATCCTCCAGAACTACCACATTCCCAGTCCGTCCATGCACCCCACCCTCATTGAGGGCGACCACCTGATTGTCAACAAGCTCCTCTACCGCTTGCGAGGGCCGCGCCGGGGAGAGATCGTGGTCTTTCGTGCCCCACATGATGCCGATAGCAACGAGCCGGAGTACATCAAGCGCCTGGTAGGGCTGCCCGGCGATACCATTGAGGTGCACGGAGGTTTTGTCTCTGTGGGGGGAAGCCGCTACTACCACACCGAGATTCGGGGCATCTTAGGGCTTGCCGACAGTGACGATCCCACAACACCGGGCAGCGCCCCTCTCCCCACCCTGCGCCTCACGCGCCAGGGAATCCAGGTCGGCGGTAAGACCATTAGTCCTGCGGAGTTTGCGATTCGCTCCGGCCACCGCGATGAGCCGGTGGAGATTCAGCCGGGCAAGGTCCTGCGCAATGGACAGGCGCTCTTAGAGGACTATGTGGCCGAAGACCCAGAGTACCACCTCGATCCCTACACCGTGCCTGCGGGGAGCTACTTTGTTCTGGGCGACAACCGCAACCAGTCCCATGACTCCCACGAGTGGGGTGAGCTGCCTGCCAACCGGGTGATCGGACGCGCCGAAGCCATCTTCTGGCCCCTCCCTCGCCTCCGGCGCGCCCGGTGAAGACCCTCCTCCCGAAGACCCTCCTCCCCCCCGCCCCCTCCTCCCAATCCTGGGAGGAGAGGGAGAGAGGGGGAGTTTCTGAGGGCCTTTCTCTTCCTCCCCCACTCCTCCTCCCAGGGTTGGGAGGAGGGAAGAGCGAAGCGAAGGGAGGAGGGTATCTCTGTGGCATCGATGAGGCGGGTCGGGGGGCACTGGCGGGGCCTGTTGTGGCCGCCGCTGTGATCCTTCCCGAAGGCTTTGATACAACGGGCATCGGCGACTCGAAGAAGCTCACGGCCAAGCAGCGCGAGAAAGCCTACGAGCGCATTGTCAGAGAAGCGCTCTGCTACGGCATCGGGCAGTGCGAGGCAGGCGAGATAGACACGATCAATATCCTCCGCGCCACCCACGAGGCCATGCGCCGCGCCCTCGCCGCGCTGAGCATCTCCCCCGACGAGGTGCGCGTGGACGGTCTGCCAGTTCCCAACCTGCACCCCAACTGCAAAAATCTCATCGGCGGCGATGGGCGGGATGTCGCAATCGGCGCGGCGTCTATTCTGGCCAAAGTGACACGAGATCGCCTGATGATCGCCTACGATGTGCAGTGGCCGGAGTACGGCTTTGCAGGCCACAAAGGCTACGGCGCGGCCACGCACCTAGCCGCTCTCGACCAACACGGCCCCTGCCCCATTCACCGCCGCACGTTTGGCCCCGTCGCGCAGCTCGCGATGCAGTTTTAGGCTGCACTCCAGTCCTCACAGGGAGCACCAATCGCTTGAAAGTCCCTTCCCAAGTCCAAATGCCGTAGGTCTTCCTCGTTTATCCGGCGACGTACTTCTTCGGCCTCAGAAAAAATGCGCTCGATGCGCTCCAGGTACTCAGGATCACTCTTTCGTCGCTCGATAGCCGCGAGAGCCTCACGCACCTGCTCCTCGGTCATTCCGTTTGTGCGTGGCGTATTGTCTGTTTTTATTGGTGCTGGCATGACGATTCCCTCTCCGGTTTTCTTGCCGCATTGTATCTCTTGGCTACAGCCGGTACAACACCCCCACTGCTCTCTCTTCACCTCTGGGCTTGGAGGAGCTTGTCGAGCGAGAGGAGGCGTGGGTCGGGGGAGCGGCGTCCGACGTTGGTGACGAGCTTGTTGCGGTGGTCGGTTTCGTAGGCTTCGATCAAGTCCATGAGCTTGTCACCGTCCCAGGAGATAGGGGCCGAGTCAGGGTCGGGCTTGACTTGGAAGAGGGCGTAGATGTTTTCGCTGTCGTCGGGCTGGGCGGTATTTTGCCACGCCGCGACGAGTGCCTTTGGGGTGTGTTTTTCTAGCTTCCTGCGTAGCTGCTCACGGGTATAGACATCGTAGCCCGGCTCGCGGATTAGGTTGGAGTATACATATAAAACTGATCTCCATCAGGAAACCTTAA
>NZ_CBAYMC010000316.1:0-4112 GCF_964826245.1 Armatimonas sp.
GCGGCCTCTCCGGCAAGCGTGCGTTAGCCCTGCGGGAGCTTGCCCTGGGAGTGGAGGGGCTGGAGCGGTTCGTCCGCCGAGAGCCTTTGCGTCGGGTTCATGAGTGCGCTTTTGCGGTTCTTGCTCTGGAGTCAGAGCCGGTAGACCCGCGATTGTAAGGATTATAGGATAGGGCGAAACCTCTTGCGGTTTTGCACCGTCTCTAAAAATAGTAAGGGGTGAACGTCCGTTTAGCACGTTTCCTGTTAAAAACGATAGGGAACTTATCAGCGGTTTACACCGTAAATAATAGGATAGTACTGTCTCCGTAAGCCGGAGCAAAGACCGGAGGCGTTTCAAAAGACACCTCCACTGGGTATAAGAAAGAAATGACTACACTAACGCCGGATACCATAACTGAACAGCAACTGGATACGGCGGAGGCGCCAACGACGGCTCTCTCCGAGTCGGAGGTTGCGCAGAGCACTCCCGAGCAAGATGAAAGCTTTGATCCGATGAAAGAGTTTTCGTTTACGGCATTTGTCGCCGACCGTGGAGGCGCCAACAGTGTGGCCCTTTTAACACCACGTCAAGAGCGCTGGCTCGCCCGCTGTGTTGAGCGCGGTGGCAAGCAGGGCGAGCGTGCCCGTGAGATCCTGGTGAATGCGAACCTGCGCCTTGTCACCAGTATCGCTAAGAAGTACCAGAACCGTGGGATCGCCATGGAAGACCTGATTCAGGAAGGCACCCTCGGCCTGATCCACGCCGTGGATAAGTACGACTGGCGCCGTGGCTTCCGCTTCTCAACCTACGCCACCCACTGGATTCGCCAGGCACTGGGCCGCGCCGTGGAGAACCAGGGACGCACGATCCGCCTGCCCTCGCACGCTATTGAGAGCCTGGGTAAGATCAAGCGTACCCGTGAGATGCTGGCCACGCGCTTCAACCGCGTCCCCACCCCACAGGAGATCGCCCACGAGATCAGCCTGCCGGTAGACAAAGTCGAGACGCTCTTAGAGGCTGAGACACCCGAACCCATGAGCTTGGACGCGCCTGCGGGCGACTCCACCACTCGCCTCGGCGATCTGCTGCCCGCCGAAGATGCCACGAGCCCCTCGGCGCGCATCTTCCGCCGTGCTCTGCGGGACGAGATCAACAAGGCGCTGGATCACCTGAGCAGCCGCGAGAAAGAAGTGCTCTCCCTGCGCTACGGACTCTCAGAGGATCAGGAGCAGCCCATGACTTTAGAGCAAGTCGGCAAAGCGCTACACCTCTCTCGGGAGCGTGCCCGCCAGATCGAGGCAGGAGCACTGCAAAAGCTACGCCGTAGCGAAGTTGGGGGCCGCCTCCGCGACACAGTCATTGCTTAGATCGCCTAAAATTAAAGGCCCGCCGGATGGCGGGCTTTTTTTATTTGCGGAGCGCTCTTGCAAATCTCTCGGTGATCTGAGCCGGGCGGGTGATCGCGCCCCCCACGATCACCGCAAAGGCTCCAGCATCAAGGGCAGCGCGAGCATCTTCCGGTGAGTGAATCCGGCCCTCGGCGAAAAGCGGCACGGGAAGCTTGTGCGCGGCAAGTCTTGCGACAAGCTCTAAGTCCGGGCCAGAAAGCTTGGGAGAGTCTGGCGTGTAGCCGGAGAGTGTGGTGGAGATCGCATCCGCACCGGCCTCAACCGCAGCCACCGCCGATGCTTCGTTGTCAATATCGGCCAGCACCAGCCGCCCCGTTGTGCGTTTAATGGCCTGAATTAGCTCTGCCGTCGTGCCCTCGGGGTGCGGACGGAGTGTGGCATCTATCGCGATAATCTCCGCACCGGCCTCAGCAATGGCCACCGCCTCACGGAGCCTTGGGGTGATATAGACCTCGTCAAAGCCCGGTACGACCACTTTCCAGAGCCCAAACAGCGGCAGCTCGGGTACCTCGGCCTTGATCGCGGCACAGTCTATCGGAGTATTGGCGCGAATTCCAACCGCTCCTCCGAGCGTTGCCGCCCGTGCGAGCCTGGCCATGATCTCGGAGCCAAAGAGCGGTTCCCCTTCGAGTGCCTGGCAGGAGACGATCAGTCCGCCTTGAAGCGGTGTAAAAAGCTTGTCCACGGCGCTATTGTATCAAGTCTGACTAAGATCAGGGCCAGATCGTCGTAGAAGCGCCCGGCGGGGGCGGAGGCCAGAGCCACCAGAGCATCGGCGGCGGCCTCAACATCGGCGGCTCCACGAACCGCATCGGTGACCGCGAGGGGATCGGTGTACTTAAAGAGCCCGTCGCTGGCGAGCAGGAGGGTTCCGGGCGAGGTGAGCTTGAGCGCAAAAGCAACAGGCTCTGCGGCGGCGGTACCCAGATGCGGCTTGCGTCTCTGTGCCTCCGTGATATCGAAGTGCCCCTCCGACGTGATCCACCAGGCCTCTGAGTCGCCCACGGAGGCTCCCACGAGCTTTTGCGAGGTGAGGGTTAGCCCGATCAGCGTGGTCTGGCCCGCATCTGTGTGGGCCGCTAAAGCGTCGTCCAGCGCCCGGAAGAACCCCGGCCAGAGCCGAGCGCCGTTCTTAGCCAGCTTGGCCCCCTCGATCTCCACAGTCTCGATTGCAAGCTGCGCCGCCTCACCGCCGCCCGGTCGCCCGCCCACCCCATCGGCAAGAGCAAGCACCAGGGTCTGTGGCGCGGCATGCACAATCAGCGCACGGTCTTCCGAAGCCTCGCCTCGGTAGCTTGCCAGCCGCGAGGCACTCGTAAAAAGCGACATGGCTACTTTACCGGTGAGCGGGTGATCTCGGTAGCAAGCGCTTCTAAAACCAGCGCAATGGGCGCTATTTTCTTACTCGTAGGACGCTTTGCGTTCGGATCATCGAAGCGGGCAATCGCGACGGTTTTCTGAAACGGGAGTCGGCGCATGACCTGAAGGGACTCGGCGGCAACGCGCTGGGCTCCAGTGCCACGCATCACGCGGGCAGCAAACGTGAGCTGTGCTTCTTTGGGGCTCCCATGAAGCACTCCCTGTAGCTCAAACGCCCCCTGCCCAAGACTCTGAGCAACCTTCGTGTTGTTTTCGAGCACCAGGATCTTCTTCTCGATAACCGTCCTGCGCGTCCCAGGGCCAAGCCGAACCAGAGTCAGGGCAAGCTGGTAGCGCAGCGAGCGCACATCGGCAAGCGGCACCAGCTGGGCAAGAAGCTCGACGGCCTCTTTTTCTCCCTGAACCGTGAGGCGCATCTGCGCGTCATTGGGCGTCAGCGAGACAATTCCCTCGGGCTTTTTCAGGCCCGCGACGAACTTACTGGGCTTGAGGTTCTGGAAGTGCAGGTTACGGATGACGGTCTGCATGGCACTAGAAATCCGCGCTTCCGGGCGTACGGGGGAAGGGAATCACGTCCCGAATGTTCTTCATGCCCGTCAGATAGAGCACCAGGCGCTCCAGCCCGAGACCAAAGCCCGCATGGGGCGCGGAGCCGTACTTACGCAGCTCCAAGTACCACCAGTACACGTCTTCGGGGAGCTCCTGCTTGCGGATCTTGTCAATCAGCACGTCGTAGCGCTCCTCGCGCTGGCTCCCTCCAATGATCTCCCCGATACGCGGCGCAAGAACATCCATGGCCCGGACGGTTTTTTCATCGTCGTTGAGGCGCATGTAGAACGCCTTGATCTCCTTGGGGTAGTCCGTGACAATCACCGGACGCTGGAAGACTTCATCGGTGAGATAGCGCTCATGCTCAGACTGGAGATCACAGCCCCAGAAAACGGGGAACTCGAAGCTCTTGGCCTTGCTGGCTTTTTCGAGGATACTGATGGCCTCCGTGTAGGTAATCTGTCCAAACGTGCTACGGGCCACTTTTTCCAGAGTTGGCAGAACATTTTCATCAATGCGCTTGGTGAAAAACTCCAAATCAGCCGCGCAAGTATCGAGGACATGCTGAATCACATACTTTAGAAACGCCTCCGCAAGCGCTTTATTGCCCTCTAAGTCACAGAAGGCCATCTCGGGCTCGATCATCCAGAACTCGGCTAAGTGGCGTGGGGTATTGGAGTTCTCAGCTCGAAACGTGGGACCAAAGGTGTAGCAGTTGGTAAAGGCTAGCGCGAAGATCTCGGCCTCAAGCTGCCCGGAGACCGTGAGATGCGCCTGCTTGCCAAAGAAGTC
>NZ_CBAYMC010000317.1:0-4094 GCF_964826245.1 Armatimonas sp.
ACGACCGAGGTGCTCAAGCGGGTCCTGCGCGATATTGCCACACCAGAAGCCGCTGATGAGGCCGCTGCCTTCACCACCCCGCGCCAGCGTCGCCTGGAGGGGGATCAGGTGGGCACACTCACCGTCCGGCATATCGTCTTTCCAATAGCCGTCACCAAGGAGCTTGTCTCGATCACCCTCACCCGCGACCCTAAGATCAAGATCTTTGCGGTAACATTAGAGAAATGATTTTTGATGTGATTGTTGTGGGTGCAGGGCCGGGTGGTGCTACCTGCGCCTGGAAGTGTGCCGAGCGGGGGCTGAAAGTGCTCTTGCTGGACCGTGCCCCAAGCCTGCCGCGCTACAAGCCCTGCGGCGGGGGAATTCCTTCGTCGCTGATGCGGCATATTGATGGCCTAGAGCCGGAGAAGTTCACCGATCTTACCGTGACCAAGCTGCGCCATACCTGGCGTGGCAAGTCGCCGGTGCTCGCGGAGATGACCTGTAGCAATGGAGAGCCTGCCCAGGTCTGGATGGTCATGCGCCCGAGCTTCGATACCTACCTGGTGGAGAAAGCCCAAGCGGCAGGTGCGACGCTCAAGCTGGGCGTGAAAGTCAGCGACGTGACGGTTCAAAGTGACGGCGTGACGGTCACGGCGGGCGACGAAAGCTGGACTGCCCGCTACGTGGTCGGAGCCGACGGTGCAAAAGGCATTGTCGGAGCCCGCGCTGGTCTACGCCTGGGCAAGCGCTGGGGCATTGCGAGGGAAGTAGAGATTCCGTTTGAGTACCCCGCAAGCGCGGGTGTGCTGAAAGATGCTTGCTACCTCGACTATGGCTCGGTGAAGAACGGCTACGCCTGGATCTTTCCCAAGGCGGGCTATCTCTCCGTGGGGGCGGGAATGCTCGTGCCGCGCCAGCCTAAAGCGGAGCAGAATGTCGGCAAGATTCTCATGGATGCCATTCACACCATGCTCGGCTCCGTTGGGATGACCTACCCCGAAGGCATGGACGCGCCCAAGCTCTGGGCGCACCCGATCCCATTCTGGACCGGCATCGAGCCACTCGCCACCAAAGATGGCCGCGTTTTGTTAGTGGGCGATGCGGCAGGTGTCGTTCAGCCGCTCTTTGGCGAGGGCATCCAGTACGCCGTTCGCACCGGCAATATCGCCGCGCAGCACCTCGCCGAAAACACCACCCAGAGCTACACAGAGGCCGTCAAGACCGAGCTGGCCGGCGAGTTTGACGCCGCGCTTCGGGTCGGCAAAGTGTTTCATCGTACGCCCTATCTCTCCTACAAGCTCGGTGTGAAGAACCCCGCAGGCACCAAGCTCGTCGGGCGACTCATGTCGGGAGAAGTCTCTCTGGAGCACCTAGAGCAGCGCATCTACGACAAGCTCAAGAACCCGTTTAAGTAAATTTAAGGGAAAATATCCAGCAAAAACCAGCGCGAGCGAGCTTCGAGCTGGTAGTCCGCATTGAGTAAGAGCCGCTCCACGGTGGCTCTGCCGATGGGAGTGATACCTTGGATTTGGTAGCTGGTGGGATCGAAGCGGAAGTGCTCCGCCCAGATATCTTGGCGAGGATGGAAGAGGGGAACAACAGTCCCCGTCTCGGGGTCGGCTGCGGACCAAAAATAGGACTTAAAGGAGTTGCAGGCGCGACAAGCAAGCGCTAAGTTGCTCAAATCGCTCGTGCCGGAGCTAGCCTGTGGGACGATATGCTCCACTTCAAAACGAAAGTTAAAGATGATCTCTGGAGCACGGCAGTACTCGCAGCGATGTTCGGCGCGTGCTGCGACAAGCGGATAGAACGCGTTCATGCGGCTTGGGCGACCAGCGCTTCACTTCGCTGGATTGTGGCGCGGAATTCTTTGGCGATTAAGTCCCTAAGCTCTGTTGTCTCAGTAGGATTAAGGCTCTCTAATGATGACTTTGCCTTTCTCTGAAGCTCCTGCAAACGCTCAAAGTTTTTCTGGGAAAAGAAGTGATCGGGGCGATCTTGACGCACCAAAAGGAGCGGTGTGTAGGGATCATCTAGCTGATTGAGAAGCTGGTCGAGTGCTGCGCCCAAGGTTGCACCTTCGCCGTGCGTGCCATTAAGACGAGCTTCGTAGCTGTCGTGGGTTTCATCTTGCGAGATCACAATTACCTGACTCATAGCAGGAATATGGTATCACAGAGAGATATGCCGTACACTCCGATTTTAGCCACACTGGGCTATGTTCTCTCGCCAGATCGCAGCTCGGTCTTGCTGATCCATCGCAATACCCGCCCGGATGACCCGGCACTGGGAAAGTACAATGGCCTTGGTGGGAAACTAGAGCCTACCGAAGATGCTGCTGCCGGGATGAAGCGTGAGCTTTTGGAAGAAGCGGGGATCAAGGCGAGCGAGATGAGCCTGCGTGGGACGCTCTCCTGGCCGGGTTTTGGCAAGAACGGCGAGGACTGGTTTGGGTTTATCTTCGTGATTACCGAGTTTACAGGTGAGGTGAGTGCGGGCAACGACGAAGGTACCCTGAGCTGGCAGCCACTGGAGGAGTTGATTGCGTGTGCGCTGCCGCTCTGGCCAGGGGATAAGCACTTCCTGCCCCTGGTTTTCGACAACGATCCCCGCCCGTTTCACGGGGTCATGCCCTACGAAGGTGGCTCACCCCTGAGCTGGAGCTACACACGATGACCCCCATTATTTGCCGGTGGCAAGCCCTTCCTTGGTTACTTGCTTTTAAAGAGGGCGTTGGTGAGCTGGAGACGACGCTTGACTTAAACAAGTCGCGCGTCATGGTGAGTCTGACCGAGGCGGGCGTGCAGCTTCCGGGCGATGGGCCAACTGTTTCGTGGGATGCGGTCAAAGAAGTGGCGGAGCACGACACGGGCTGCTTTACGATAAAGGATGATGGCTCGCTGGAGCGGGCCTATATTTTCTCCCCATCCACGAAGCGAGCCGTCTCTTTATGGGGCCAGCCGGAGGGAGCGCCCACCGTGCTGGTGGCGGGCTTTCCCATGCACCGCACCAAGCATGTAGACCCCTGGGAAGATACGCAGAAGAAAATCGCCGCCTGTGAGCCTGTGCGTGGGCGTGTCCTCGACACGTGCATGGGCCTAGGCTACACAGCGATCTGTGCGGCAAAGACCGCTTCGCACGTGACGGTGATCGAGTTCGATCCAGGGGTCGAGGCGATGGCGGCGAAAAACCCGTGGTCTGAGCCGCTGTTTAGCAAGAGCAATATCACCCGAAAGAGCGGCGATGCGGGAGCTGTCATCAAAGAGTTTTCGGATGCGACATTCGATCTGGTAGTCCATGACCCGCCGACCATGCAGCTTGCGGGCGACCTCTACTCGGGGGCGTTCTACCGTGAGGCATTTCGCGTTCTCTCCCGGCGCGGGCGGCTCTTTCACTACATCGGCGATCCCAATAGCAAGCACGGAGCGACAGTCACCAAAGGCGTCGTCAAGCGCCTGCACGAAGCGGGATTTGTCGCTGTCACCAGCGCCGCCGATGCCTATGCCGTGGTCGCCTGGAAAGAGAAGCCCCGCCGGTGAGTGCGAGTGAGCTAGAAGCCTATCTCCATGAGCATATCCCGATTACCGCGGCGATGTTGCTGGTGGTGCAGCAGTGCGACGAGGCGGGAGTTGTGCTCGCGGCACCGCTGCCTCCGAACTCCAACCACCGAGGAACGGTTTTTGGGGGGAGCTTAGCATCCCTGGCGACTCTTGCGGCGTGGGCGGTGGTGCACACAGGCTTGCGCCGGGAAAATATCACGGCGCGTGTGGTGGTTCAGTCCAGCCAGATCGAGTATCTTCTACCCGCCACGGGTGAGTTTATCGCCACTTGCACGGCCCCGAGTGAGCGAGACTGGATGCGGTTTACGGAGATGGTCACCCGCAAAGGTCGCGGGCGGCTCAAGCTCAGTGTCGAAGTGACCAGCGCGGGCATCATCGCCGCGCAGCTGACGGGGAGCTTTGTAGGAGTGCAGTACGATGGCGATTCCGAAGCGGGGCTCACGCCGTATTGTCGTGGCTGGGGGTGCGTACCGTTGGAAGGTGCGCCACGAGCCAGCAGACTCTAACTTGAGTCAGCATCTCTGGGCGGGAGTTGCGCTAGAGAGCGGTGGG
>NZ_CBAYMC010000318.1:0-4075 GCF_964826245.1 Armatimonas sp.
TGAAGCTCTCAAAGCCCCCAAAGAGCGGGTTGGTGTAGACCAGCTTCTCTGGGTTGCCCGCCGGGTAGAGAGTGGCCTACCGGTACATGTCATCAATCACGATGCGTACGCCTGATCCCGCGACCTCACAGCGCTCCATGGGGTGGCCGCGCTCGATATCATACGATCCGGTCAGGCCGCCGACCACACCGTTCTTAAACTGCATCGAGAAGTGTGCCGTGGTCCAGATCTTTCGGCCGGGCGCGATGGTCGCAAAACACTGCACGCGCTCGATATCGCCGCAGAAGTGCCGCATGACATCGACCGTGTGCGGGTGCAGGGCTTTGATCTGAAAGTACGGTGAGCTCTCGGTGGGGTTCATGATCCACATGCTCATGTTGATAAAGAGCAAGTGTCCCAGCCGCCCCTCGCTCTGCCACTTCTTCGCAATCCGCGCTGCCGGGGTAAACCGGTGGTTCAGGTTGATGCCGTAGCAGAGGTTCTTCTCTTTGGCCAGCGCCACCATCTCCTCCGCCTCGGCGATCGTGTTGGAGATGGGTTTCTCGCCCAGCACGTGGCAGCCCGCCGCCAGCGCCTGCATGGTCGGCGCGTAGTGGTCGCTGCCGTACTCGTAGCCGCCGGTTGCCACGCTCACGATATCAGGCTGGAGCGCGGTCAGCATCTGCTCGACATCATAAAATGCCGGGACACCCAGCCGCGCCGCACCCGCATCCGCCCGCGCCCGGTCGCGGTCACAGACCCCGACCAGCTCCGCGAGCGGACTCAGCTTGTACATGTCGGCATGACGGTTCCCGATCACCCCCATGCCGATCACACAGACTCGTTGCATGGCTACTTGATCGTCACCACGGTCCCGGTCTCCCAGGACTCGATAATGGCCTCGATGATCTTCTGGACATGGAGCGCCGCCGCGCCTGAGGCATCAATCTCGTCTGGCGAATCACCCGCGATATTCTGCTCCACCCACTTGCCAATGCGCGAGGGAAAAGTCTCGCTAAAGCCCATCATGCCGCCCAGATAGTCATACGTCTCGGTCTGGCGGGAGCGGCGCGGGTAGAACGTCAGGTGCTCACAGGCATCGAGCAGCACAAAGCGCCCCTCGGAGCCGACCACTTCGAGTGTTTCGAGGCCGTAGCTTCCGCCCGCATCGTAGCTTCCCGTTAAGTGCCCGATAATGCCGTTCTTAAAGAGTAAGTTGACTTGCATATTCGACCAGCAGACACGCTTGCCATCCGGGCCATCGGCCTTGGGACCGCGCTTGAAGAACGCCTGCACTTTCTCGACATCGCCGCCGAAGTAGCGCATGACATCGAGTGAGTGTGGGTGCAGAGCGCGCACATGGAACCAGGGCGAGGACTCATTGGGGTTGTTGATCCACATCGTCATGTTGATGATATTGAGCTCGCCTAGCCGCCCCTCATTGATCCACTCCTTGCCGCGCAGTGCCGCCGGTGTGAACCGATGGTTTAGGTTAATGCCGTAGCGCAGGTTCTTCTCTTTGGCCAGTGCGACCATCTCTTCCGCATGCGTGATGTTATTGGAGATCGGCTTCTCGCCCAGCACCGGAATTCCCGCCGCCAGAAGTTCCATGGTTGGAACGTAGTGATCGCCACCGTTTTCCACGCCCGCGGAGCAGACACTCACGGCATCGATCTGAATCCCGCTCGCCAGCATGTCTGCGATGGAGTAGAACCCCGGACAGCCGTACTTCTCGGCGGCTTTGTCGGTGCGCTCCTGCACAATATCGCAGACGGCGACCAGCTCGCAGTCTTCCCGCTTCATATAAACACCCGCGTGGGTATTGCCAATTCCACCAAGGCCAACTACGGCCACTTTTAAGCTCATGATTACCTCTCCCCACCCCGATTAGAACGGGGTGGCTGTAGAGCGCTTCGCGCTACGAAGGCCGCAAGCGGCCATGTCAATAACTCAACTAGGATGGCCGGAACGGCCTTTGTAGCCGCAGGCTCTCCAGTCCCGCCCCTCTAACGGGCGGGACTTATTTCCCCTGCAGCTTTGCTGCTTGATTGGGGTCGCCGATATGCATCGTGTCGTAGGCCTGCTGGCTGGTCTTGAACGGCCCGACTCCCGTGTGTCCGTGCCAGTCGCCTTGGGTGTGGATCGGGTTCGTGAGGCCCGTCTCCGCCTCGCGCCTCGCGATCCAGGCATCCATGCGCGATTTGAGATGCGCCACCACCTCGGGCTCGCTCTCCGCCAAGTTGTGGTTCTCGTCGGGGTCCTGGATTAGGTTGTAGAGCTCGACCTCGGGCTTGAAGTGAAAATCAGGCTCCAGCGCGACAATCAGCTTCCACTCCGGGGTGCGCCAGCCGTGCTTGCGCATCCAGGTGCACTCGGTGATGTAGATCTCGCTCTCGTGGGAAACTTCGTCGCCAGAGATGAGCGGGAGGACACTATTGCCATCGAAGCTGCGCTCGGTCTCGATCCCCGCCAGCTCCAGAACAGTCGGCACCAAATCTTTATGTTGCGTGTAGCCCGAGACGCGCTGGCCCGCCGGAACCTTGCCGGGGTAGCGGATGATCAGCGGCACATGGAGGGTCGTGTCGTAGATTCCGTGATGGTCGAACCAGCACTCGTGGTCGTAGAGCGTCTCGCCGTGGTCGCCGTTAAGGATGATCAGAGTCTCATCGTAGATGCCATGTGCCTCGAGGGCCGTGAAGATCGTCTGGATGCAGGCGTCCATGTAGGCAATCGCGCCGTCGTACTGCGCGATCACGTAGTCCTTGTCGGAGATTCCCGGCGGCATCCAGCTGGCGAAGAAGTCGCAGAAGGGCTTGAAGCTCATCACGGGCTCCATGGACTTGTTCTCGGGGTCGGACTCGTTGCCGTGGTAGAACATTCGCTCGTAGGGCGCGGGCGGCAGATACGGCGCGTGCGGGTCCATGTGGCGCAGGAAGAGAAAGAACGGGGCCTCGCCCTTTACTAATTCGTCTAGCTCGGGGATCGCGACTTGGTTGAGGTTCTCTGCCTTGGGGCTGCGGCCCTCGTTCCAGCTTCCCCAGCCGGCGAAGTTTAAGTACTTGTCGAAGCCACGGGCGCTGGGGTTGCCGCTAAAGCCAACACAAGTCGTGGTGTAGCCCGCCTCTTTGAGCAGCTCGGCCAAGGTCGGCACTTCCTCACGGAGCGGGCCTTTGTGGCGCAGCGCGACCACTTGCGTGGTAAACACATCCTGCCCCGTCAGCATCGAGCCGTAGGCGCTGGTGGTGGGGATGTGGGCGCTGATATTGTGCTCAAACAGCGTCCCCTGGGAAGCGAAGCGGTCCAGGTGCGGAGTCGTGTTTCGGTGGTAGCCGTAGCAGCTCATGTGATCCGCTCGCAGTGAGTCCACCGCAAGCAAGACGATATTGGGATGTTTTTTCATAATTTCTCCTCCCCCCCAGCCCCCGTGCAACGGGGGGGGAAACACGGTATTCCTTATTGTTCCCCCGCCGGGCGGGGGTTAGGGGGGAAACTCACTCTCTTGCCCTCACGGGCGCTTTCGTAGGCGGCGAGGCACATCTCAGCGCTAATTTTCCCATCGCGGGCGGTGATGCTCGGCGGATTGCCTGCCTTGAGGTTGTCGAGAAAGGGGCGCGGGATCGCGGCGAGGCGCTCGCCGTGGTTGGCGGGCAGGGGGTAGTCGAATGTCTCCCACTTGCCCGTGCTCTTGCGAAAGAGCTTCAGCGCGACCGCATTTTCCGGCGCGTGGCCCACGGAGACGCCATCATCGTAGTTCTGGATAATCACGCCCTCGTCGCCGTAGATCTCGCAGGTGTTCTCACTCGCCAGGGTCACGGAGCTATTGAAGAGCACGCCCATCGTCCCGGACTCCCAGCGGTAGAGCGCGATCCCGGTGTCGTCGGGGGCGACCGTGGTGAGGATATTGTCGATCTCGGCCATGACACTCACGGGCTTGCCGAGCAGCCAGTAGAGGAAGTCGGCGGCGTGGACGGCATCATCGAAGAACATCCCGACATTGGCGAGCGGATCGATGTGCCAGGCGCTTGGGCCGGTGGTGATCGTCGGGTTGAACAAAAAATTAATGCAGTGTCGGCGCCGCAGCGAGCCGATACGCCCC
>NZ_CBAYMC010000319.1:0-4074 GCF_964826245.1 Armatimonas sp.
TCACGGGGCGGCAAACGAGGGGGCATGCAGATGCGGTGTCACACGGCGGTATTGCCTTGCGTTATAATGCTCTTATGAACCGCCGGACACTACTCGTCTCTTCTCTCACGGCCCTCGCCTTCCCGCTAGAAGCCTTCGCACGCCCTCAACAGGGCAAGTCCCTTGCTGTGGTGCCACGTAGCGGAGAGCTGGCCGGTGCAACCATCTACACCAACTCCTACGCGGTGCTGATTGGCATTACCTACCAGCAGTTTCCCAGCGAGCTTCAGATCAAGACGGCTGAGGCGGATGTGACCGACCTCAAGGCGCTCCTGGTGGAGTCGTATGGGTTTCTGGCGGAGAACGTCACCGTGCTGCTGGATAGCCAAGCCTCACGCAAGGGGATCGAGAAGGCGCTCTCTGGCCTGGCGGATCGTAAGCGGGTGCAGGCCACGGACCGCGTTCTGGTGTATTTCTCGTGTCATGGTCAGACCATCAAGACCCAAGACGGCGGCGACACGGGCTTTCTGATTCCCGCTGATGCGGAGCTTGACCTGAAGGACACAACTGACCCGGTTCCTTACTTGCGCGATTGCCTTCCGATGGACGGGCTCTGGCGCTACCTGGAAAGCTCTCCGGCGCGGCATCGGCTCTTGCTGGCGGATGCGTGTTTCGGTGGGCTGATCGTGCAAGGCAAGAACTTCCCCAAGCCGAGCGCGGCAACGCTCCGTGGGTTTCTTGCGGTTCCTGCACTTCAGGCGATTGCGGCGGGTGGCAAGGGCGAGGAGGCATTGATTTTGCCCGGCCTGCGTAACTCGGCGTTTACGCACAAGCTCTTGGAGGTGCTTCGTCAGAGCGCAGCAGCAGATGAGGTGGTTCCTGTGAGCCTGCTGGGCGCTCAGCTCAAGACGAGCGTTCCTGATCTGATTCTGGCGAAGACCAACGGTCGTTTCAAGCAGACGCCTCAGTTCGGAAGCCGTGGCACCGAGGGCGAGTTCTTGTTCGTGAGCGTCGGGGCTACGTCGCCCACGCCTAAGCCCCAGCCGTTCGCGGGTGGTGGCAAAGCGGTGGTGGAGTCCGCGAACTTCCGTGGCGGTCTTCTCTTCTCCGGCGCGCCTGCGGGTGCGGTGATCAAGGTAGAGGGGAAAGTGGTTTCGGGTGATCGCTTTGAGGCGGATTTAGTGGAGGAAGCCAGCAAGTCCGTGTCCGTGGTGATAACGGCACCCGGCTTCAAAGCCAAAGGTGGTCGCACGACCATCAAGCGCGGCGAAAACCTTGAGTTCGATGCCCGCCTAGAGCGCGAAGCAATCCCCGATCCGCCCAAGCCCGAACCTGTAGCTCCGGCTGGCAAGGTCAAGGGTGCTCGCAAGACGCGCAAGGGCAACGCAGAGATGTGCTTCATTCCCGGCAACGGCACGATTGCAGACTTCTGGATGGATGCAACTCCTGTTACGGTGGCTCAGTATAAAGCGTATTGCGCGGCGACGGGTAAGAGCATGCCAAAGGATAAGCCTTCTTGGGGCTGGATAGACGATCATCCTATGGTGAATGTGGACTGGAACGATGCGAGTGCGTTTGCGACTTGGGCAGGTGGTCGCTTGCCGACGAGCGCTGAGTTCGAGTACGCGGCTCGTGATGGTGGCCGTAATATCGAGTATCCTTGGGGAGATACGTTCGATACGAGCAAGTTATGGTGTAGTATCAGTGGTTTTGGTGATGCTGGCAAGACGGCTTCAGTAACGCGCCAGGATCGTATCTATGTGAACAGCCATGGCCTGTCTGATATGGCGGGCAACGTGTATCAGTGGTGTAGTGACGGCCCGAATAGCGCTAGTCGCTACCTAAAGGGCGGCTCCTGGCTCGACGACGACGCGGACAGGTTCCGCTGCGCGTACCGGGACTACGGCAATCCGTCCCTCGCGAGCTACATCGGCGGGTTTCGCCTCCTCCATCCAGGACTGTAATCGTCTCACCTCTCCCCGTCGCTTAGGCTCCGACCTGGGCGCCCTCTGGGCACGGGCTTACGGTCGTTCCTCCCTGCGAAGAGGGGGTTGCCCGCGACGGCTGGTAGCGCTTACCCGTGAACGTCGAAGCGGGGAACTCTCTGGAGACGGTACAATGCTTGGCAATGGAGCAGGCACCTACGATTGACCATGACCGGCTGTTTAAGGAGCTGCTGACGACGTTTTTTGTCGAGTTTATCGAGCTGTTTTTCCCCAAGCTTGCCGCCGTGATGGACAGAGACTCGATTGTGTTTTTAGACAAGGAAGTCTTTATCAGCCTCTTTGATGGACGCGAGTACGAGGCCGATATTGTGGCAAGAGTGCGCTTTGCAAACACGGAAACTGAGGCGTTCTTTCTGATCCATGTCGAGAACCAGAGCACCCCGGAGGCGGATTTTGGGCGGCGGATGCTGCGCTACTTCACCGGGTTTTTCGAGAAATACGACCTGCCGGTCTATCCCATCGTGGTGTTTTCCTACGACAAGCCCGCCCGCGCTGAGCCGACACGCTACACAATAGGCTTCCCCGATGGTGAAGTGCTGCGCTACTCCTATCGGGTGGTGCAGCTCAATCGGCTCTCGTGGCGCAAGTTCGTCAGCCAGCACAATCCTATCGCCAGCGCTCTCATGGCAAAAATGAAGATCGCGGAGCAGGATCGGCCTAGAGTCAAGCTGGAGTGCCTGAGGTTGTTAGCAACCTTGAAGCTCGACCCGGCACGGATGCGGCTGATCTCGGGGTTTGTGGATACCTACCTACGGCTGAGCCGCCAAGAGATTGTACGTTTTGAACAGGCAATTGCAGGGAGCGATCTTGCTCCTGCCGAGAAAGAGGAAGTGATGGAAATCGTAACAAGCTGGATGGAGACAGGCATCGAACGTGGCCTGGAGCGTGGTCTGTTACAAGGCCGACAAGAAGGCATTGCTCAGGGAGAGCGAGAGCTTTTCTTGCGTTTGGCACGCCTGCGCTTAGGGGAGCCGGAGGCGGCGATACTGGAGAGAGTTCTAGGAGCTTCGCAGACGACTATCGAAGGCTGGGCAGATCGCTTGCTACACGCGGAGAGCTGGCAGGAGCTACTCACGGACTGAGCGCATTGCGCCGGGGGACGTGTCACGTTACGATATTGCCTTGCGTTATAATACTCTCATGAACCGACGCTCTCTTCTCGTCTCGGGCTTAACCGCCCTCACGTTTCCGCTCACCGCGTTCTCCGCGCAGCAAAGTAAGTCTTTTGCGTTGCTGATCGGGGTGGAGCAGTACGATAGCCCGGATATCGCACGGCTGAACTTCGCGGTCAAGGATGTCACAGCGGTGGGCACCGCCTTGCGTGAGAGCCTGGGCTTTGCTACCGTGCGCCTGCTCACCAGCGACACGACCGACGCACGGCTCAAGCCGACCAACGTCAATGTCTTCAAGGCGTTGGACAACCTCGCCACGGAGATTGGCCCTGAGGACACGTTTGTGCTTTACTTCTCCGGCCACGGCTTCAGCAAAGAGGGGCAGAACTTCCTCGGCTCTGTGAACGCCGATCCATCGAGCATCGAGACCCTCTCGATCTCGTCGGTGCCGGTGGCGACTCTTCAGAGCAAGCTCAAGAAGATCAAGGCCAAGCAGGTTATTCTCATCATGGATGCGTGCCGCAACGATCCTGAGGCAGGGAAGGGCGAGGGCGATAACAAGCTAACCTCGGACTTTGCCAAGAGCCTAGGCGTGGTCGCGCGTGCCGGTGGCGGCGAGGGCAGCTCCAGTGCCGTGCTCTTTGCGTGCTCGGAGGGGGAGCGTGCGTTTGAAGAGCCCAGCTTCGGGCATAGTGTGTTCACCAAGTTCCTGTTGGAGGGGCTGAGTGGGAAAGCAGCGTCGCTGAGCCTTGAGGATGTGACGTCGTACACGGCGGGTGAGGTAAAGAAGTGGGCTAAAGAGCGTGGGAAGAAGCAAACGCCCGACTTTGCCCGTAACGGCACCGGAAAGCTGGTGTTCTCCAGCAAGGTGATTGCAGCGGCAGAGCCTGCGCCTATCGTTGAGGCGGCAAGGGTAGCGAAGAAGAGCTTCCGTGCGAGCTTGGTTTTCAAGAACGCGCCTGCGGGTTCGGTTATCA
>NZ_CBAYMC010000320.1:0-4068 GCF_964826245.1 Armatimonas sp.
CGCAGGCGCTGAGTTAGTCGCCGCAGCTACTGGTGCCCTTTCCACAACGTCCGGCAAGCGAGCCGCACAGTCTGGTAGGACAATCGCAGACGCTGATGCCGAAAAAGCAGCGAGAGAAGAACTCTCCGCCTATGTCCGCATTGCCAAAGCGAGCTTTGCAACCGATCCTGTAGCACTGACGACTCTGGGCCTCACCGCGCCCGGTCGTCCGCTCCCCGACGCACGCGCGGCGTTTTTAGCGGCGGCAAAAGCGCTTCTCGATGCGGCGGATGGTGCCCCCGAGGCCGTGCAGGCGAAGCTCACCAAGCGTGGCTACGGCGCAGCGAAGCGCACGGAATTGCGGGGGCTTCTGGCGGCGGTGAGTGCGGCAAACGTGAAACAAGAGGCGGCCAAGGGCGAGGCCCAGCAAGCGACTCCCGATGCCGAGGATGCGCTCAAGGCACTGGAGGTCTACACACGGGAGCTGCGGGAGGTGGCAAAAGTCGCGCTCCGTGGGAAAGCACAGTTACTGGAGGCGATGGGGATCAAAGTACGGTAGGCCCCCTAGGGCTTCAGTTCTTGTGTGAGGATTACTTTGAAAACACGCTCAGGAGCGCCGGGCAGTGGGTAGCCACGGACACGAGAGAAATCGGTATCGGCAGTGAGGAGCGCTTCGCAACCCGCAAGTAGGGCTGTGGCGACGTGCAGGGCATCGGTGGTCTCCAGATGGTAGGTAATCCCGATCTCTGCCGCCAGGCGGGCTGTCTCTTCGTCGCAGATAGCTTGCTCAATCAGTGACAGTTGGGCTTCGTAAAGCGTGGCATCACTTCCCAGAACGTAGGCGGTAACCAGTGCCTCTGCGATCATCAGAGGCGAGGAAATCAGAACAAGCTCTCTGGCTTCCACACGAAGGAGGATTCGCCCCCATGCCAGAGCCGAGCGGGGGCTGCTCTCCACAAGGTCTACAAAAGCCGACGTGTCTATCGCAAGCCGCGTGACTCCACGGAGCGCTTCGGCGACCTTCAAGCACCACCTCGCACGGAGGCAACCAGCTCGTCGCGCTTCCGGCGTGCCTGGGATTTCTGCTGTGTCCGCACGGCATCAATGGCCTTCTCTTTAGGCGTTCGCGTGTCAGTAGCATCGTCGTCATCTGCAAACGCAGCGAGCACGGCGGCTTCGGCGCGGGCCATGCCCTCTGGGGTAGTGAGCCAGGCCGCGATGTTATCGGGAAGATTAAGGGTGATGGTGGTGCTCATTTGGGCTTTAGTATACCGTCTAGTACCGCAGAGTCTGAGCACATTAGACGTTGTGAGCGGGTAAAGTAGGGCTATGTTTCTCCCCCAGCCGCGCTACTTTCCGCCCGACAAAGGTCGCTACGCCACGACGCCCGATCTTAAGCCCCTCGGCACCGACTATGGCAACGGGTGGCTCGACGAAGTCGCGTTTCAGTTCGACGAGAACACGCCGCAGTTCTTAGCCAATAAAGTAGGGCGGGTCGCGCTGACCGATGACTTTGACGAGATCGAAGCGCCCGTTATGGAAGCCCTCAACGCACGCCTTGCTGCTGAGTGGCCGGAGCGGGCGTTTGTGGCGACGGACTTCAACCACTTCTGCCAGAGTGTCTGTGAGGACATCGCCATCGTGCGGCGCAGCCCGGAGCGCGGCGACTGGAGTGCAGCGATGCATATCAGCGCCCCCAGCCACTGGGCACCCGAGGAGAAGATCGGGCAGAACTACGCCGCCACCCACGCCCCCGTGCCCGGCACCGAGCGAAGCCGCGCCGCCGCGAGCTCGCTAGTAGACATCATGGTCAACCGTGGCCCGTTTGTGCGCTTTACTTGGGGACTTGCCTTCGATAATAAGCTCGACCGCCACCCACGCCACGGGAAGACGCCCTTTGATGGCAAGAATCTCTGGCTACGCACCGAGCGCCAGATTCTGATCCCCCTCCCCGAGCTCAACGCCGCGATCTTTTTGATTCGTCTGCACCTCTATGATGCCCGCACGGTTCCAACTGAGCCACTTCTCACGGCACTGGAGAGCATGTCGCCCGAAGCCCGTGCCTACAAAGGCCTCACCGACGACTGGGAGAGCGTGCTCAGCTGGCTTCGGACAGCGGCTATCTCCACGCTTCCCACCCAGCGGGTAACTTCCTGACCATCCACAAACAGCAAAAGCGCGGGTATCGCCATGACGCTAAAGCGCACCGCCGCGGGCAGCTCTTCATCCACATTGAGCGTAAAGAGGCGTAGCTGACGGGAGTTCTCCCGTGCCAGTGCCTCTAGTTCTGGAGCCAGCCGCTTACAGGCGCTACAGCGTGCCGCCCAGAACTCCACCAGAGTCGGCAAAGGCGACTCCAGCACGTCCTCATCGAACGCATCGCTATTGGTCGCCTCCGCACCGCCAGGTCGGTGCGCAATAAATCCTGTTTCGTCCATAAAAATAAAATGCCCACCCCTCAGGTTCCCCCGCCGGGCGGGGGTTAGGGGGTGGGCAGGGGGAGGAGGGTTCCTACTTGGGAATGGGCATTCCCATGCTCTTGTACGCATCCTCGATGGCTTTGATGTCCTCAAGAGCCAGCTTGTTCTTAGGATCGAGTGCCTTAGCCTTGCGCAGGGTCGCGAGAGCCTGTGGGTAGCGCATGCGTGGAGGAACACTCTGATCGAGCATCTGGCCATGGCCATACTCCGCCATTGCCTGAGCAGCGGCAAGCTTTAGCTTCGCATCGTTGGGCTTCTTAGCAAGCGCAGCAGAGGCCGCATCAGACTTAGCTTTGAGAGAAGCAACACTGGGGCCTTTCGGAGCTTCGGGTGCCTTCGGAGCATCGGGCTTGGGCGCTTCCGTGGTTTTCGGTGCCGTCCAGCTCTTGGGCTTGGGCTCGGGATCAGGCCCGACATCCACACCTGCTTTTTTGGCCTCCGCAGCATCATCGAAGCCTTCAAAAGTCAAGTTGTGCATCTTGTAGTAGAGCGCACGGTAGCCAAGCTTGGGCGGCGAGGGTGCATGGCAGTAGTTACACTTCTTGCCTTCTTTTTCAGCAAACGGGGGCTTAGCCTGGGCTCCGCTGAGCATCAGCGCAAGGGCCACGCCACTTAAAGCAACACGGGTAATAGAACGAATCACGATTGAAAAACCTCCCAAACAGTTGTGTTTGATTTTGTTCAGTAGACGATTCGGCAAAGCTTTAGTTCATTCCTGCATGAATCGCTAAAATAGTCGCCCTGCCGATTAGAACGGCAGGGCGGGAGAGCCTTCGGCTACAAAGGCCGCTTCGGGCCATAATGGGCGGCACGCCCTTCGCAGCTTTAGCTCTCCCGTCCCCTCGTTCTAATCGAGGGGACTAAAATCGTCGCCCGAGTCCAAGGGTCAGGCCGCTGGGATGGACGCCTTGGATGCCGGTTCGGTAGCTGTAGCCTGCCTCGATCAGCGTGTCTGTCGTAAAAGTTGTGACAGATTGATGCATGGTAGAATGCCATTGACTCCCCCGAGGACTCCACTAAGACATCGTATGCAGCTTCCTCCCATTAGCCGACGTATCATCGGACAAGTGTTTATCGATGCCGCTCTGGTCATGGCGGCTAACCTTGCCTCGTTTGTTCTCAAGTATGGGCCAACGGTCTTGCACCTCAGCGATCCGCATCTGCACACGCTTCTGGTCACACTGCCCGTTCTGATTGGCCTGCGGGTCAGCGCTTTTGGGTTCTTTCGCCTCTACCGTATCCGCTGGCGCTACATGTCCGTGCACGACCTCAAGACCGTGGCAGGTGCGACGACGCTCTCCACGGTGCTTTTCTATGGCTTTCTCGCGCTAATGGGCTATGGCACGGCGGCAAGCTACTCCTGGGGAATGCAGACCATTGACTGGGTACTGACTATCTGCTTGCTCTCAGGGGTTCGGATCGGCTACCGGCTGTGGTCAGACAAGACTCTGGAAGCGCCGCTACGTGCCCGTCAGCGTGCTCTGATCGTGGGTGCAGGGGATGCAGGTGAGGCCGTAGCCCGTGACTTGCTACGCCGCCCTGCCGAGGGCATTATTCCGATTGGCTTCGTGGACGACGAGCCCAAGCGGCGGGGAACCCGAATTCACGG
>NZ_CBAYMC010000321.1:0-4067 GCF_964826245.1 Armatimonas sp.
GTGGTGGACAAGGCGTTTGGTGACCTAGAGATGGACCCCGATAAGGTCACTATCCTCGCCGCTGCAAACCCACCGGAGCTCGCCGCCGGGGGCTGGGACTTGGCACCGCCCCTGGCCAACCGGTTCCTGCACCATACCTTCGCTGTCAACGCAAGCGACTGGGCCGAGGCGTTCCCCGGTTATTGGGGCAAGCCACCCTCACTAACTTTTCAAGGGCGCGGAGTGGGTGAGGATGCTTGGGCACAGGCACGCTCGCTGGTAGCTGCCTTTGTTCGTGCACGACCACAGCTCCTGCTTGCCCTGCCCACCGATGAGTCCCGGCGTGGCGGTGCCTGGCCCTCGCCTCGCTCCTGGGACTACGCCAGCCGCCTCCTCGCGGGTGCCAATGGAGCCGCATCGCGCGTCCTGCCTCTCCTGATTGGCTGCGTCGGGGAGGGAGTGGCGGTGGAGTTCTGTCACTGGCTGCGTGAGCTAGACCTCCCCGACCCCGACCGCCTCTTGGCAGCGCCCGCTTCGTATGTACACCCGGCTCAAACGGATCAGGCCTACGCTATTCTCTCCTCGGTTGCCCAGCGTGCGGTGACCTCGGGGCTGAGCGTAGGGCGCTGGAAAGCAGCGTGGACGATCCTTGCTGCGGCCGCTCAGGCAGGGGGTACGGACGTCGCTGCTGTGGCGGCTCGCACCCTGGCGCGGGCTCGTGGGGACCGTGAGGATCTTCCTCTGCCCCGTGTCGAGCTGACACCGTTTCTGCCGGTTCTGCGCTCGGCGGGACTGCTGAGCCAGTAGGAGGTATGGGGATGACTGCATTTCTCTCGGGGCAGAACGGCATGGCGGAGACTCTGATCTCCGCCGCCCTGCTCCGCCTTTCGCTGGATCGGCCGTACCTAACGGCTGCGCTCTGGTCACTGCGTCGCATTCCCACCGAGGAAGTGGAGACCATGGCGGTGGATGCGCACTGGCGGCTCTACTACAACCCCGTGCGCGTCGTCTCGGACTGGAGCTGTGAGCAGACCGCGGCTGTGCTCTACCACGAGATCTGCCACCTGCTGCGTGACCATGCGGGCCGTGCTCCGGCGAGCGTGGCGGGAGACACTCAGGCCGCGCTTCAGTGGAACCTGGCGACCGATGCTGAGATAAACGACGACTTGCTTGCGGAGGGGCAGCCCCTGCCTGGCTCGCCGATCTTGCCTAGCACGCTTGGCTGCCCCGATAGCCTGACCGCTGAGGAGTACTACGCTCGCATCCAGAAACAGGACCCTCAACCCCCATCTGGGGTGGGCGGCGGGCAGTGCGGCTCCTGTGCGCATGGGGTGATGGAGGCGCTCGAGGCCGTGGCGGCGACCAGTGGAATTACAGGCCTGCCTGAAGGGGAAGACCAGCTGGTGCGCCACAGTGTCGCTCTGGACATCCGCTCCACCATCGCCCGTCGGGGCCGTGGAACCCTGCCCGGCGGCTGGGAGCGCTGGGCGGATGAGCTGCTGGCTCCCCCCAAGCTCGACTGGCGGCGCGAGCTGGCAAGCGCGGTGCGCCGTAGCCTCGCGGAGACAGCGGGGCGCTCGGACTACCGGTACGCACGGCCGGGTCGTCGGCAGGCAGCGATGCCCGATATCGTCGTGCCGGGCCTGGTACAGCCCGTTCCGCGCGTTGCCGTGGCGATCGATACCAGCGGGAGCATGGGCCACGATGACCTTGCCTGCGCCCTCTCGGAGATGGCGGGAATCCTCAAGGCACTGGGCCTGCGCGAGGGTGTGACGGTTCTCTCCGTGGACACTGCGGTGCATACCTGCCGCAACGTCTTCGACCCGCGCCAGGTGAAGGGGCTCCTGCGGGGTGGGGGGGGCACGGACATGGGCGTGGCCCTCGCTGCGGTGGAGAGTCTTCGTCCCCGCCCGGACACCGTGATTGTAATCACCGATGGCTATACCCCCTGGCCTGTCCAGCCACCGCAGGGCATCGGTCGGGTGATTATTGTGCTCACGCGCCCCACGAGCTGCCCCACGCCGAGCTGGGCAAAAGTAATCCAAACCAAGCCCTAGCTTCCTTTCCGGTTTGATTACACAGGGCGTAGTGTAATCAATGAAGGCAGTTCATTAGAACGGAGCAATGACCATGACAACCCAATCGACACCGTCACCCAATCCCACTCACCTCGGCCAGGACGACGAGCTGGAGCTCGCGTTTCGCGTCCTGGCTACTTTTCCCTGTAGCAATTGCCGCCGCCCGCTCACCAAAGAGAGCCATGACTCCAAACCTCACTGGCGTCGCCGGACACCCGAGCAGACCGACCCACATATCTGCTGTGGCATTGCCCACTGTCCCTACTGTGGTAAGCCCGCCAGCGAGCGCTGTCGGCACCTTGTCTCCTTCAAGGAGTACGGGCGCTGGAGTGTCCCCGGCTTCCGTGGTAAGACGGCTCGCACCCTCCCCACGCTGGCTCCGGCTCATGGGGTTCCTAACAGTCAGCTCCTCGACTTCGAGGACGACCAGAAGGAGCAAGCCTTCCGCACCGCGGCTCCGTTTCTTAACCTCCTCTACACGGAGGGCTTTGCTAGCAAGTCAGACATCAAGGTGCCTCTTGCACCGATTCTAGGCCCCCATTTCTTTCGTGGTGACCGCTGCATGGAGGTCAATAGCTACGGCCGCAACCACTACTACCACTTTAGCAAAGACCCCGATCGTGTCCGTGCCCAGGCACTGCAAATCTTCAAAGACCTTGAGGAAGGAATTGTTCGCATGAATAATATGACTCCCTGTGCGGCCCGTTTCCTATTGCGGGAAATCGAGCCACCAGTAAACCAGTACAGCTATGTCTCATCTATCCAGTTCTCGCCCGATGGCAGCCTCCTTTTCATTGGTCTGCCGGAGGAGGGACAACTTTGGGATGTCGAGACGGGTGCGCTCCTCCATCGGCTTCCTATGAAGCACTCCTACAACAAAAGAGTCACCGCCTCGTTCTCCCAGGACAGTACCCGGCTCGCTCTGGCATCGTCGGACCAGGAGAACGGTCATTATTCCTCCGGCAGCGGTGGGCATAAGACGGTCGCGGAAACCACGATCTTCGATATCAAGTCAGGAGAGATCATAGGCAAAGTGCCAGCGGTTGACCTCAAGACTCGCATCACCGGTGTCACGACGGACAGCCTGCTTGCCCAAGGAACGGTACTGGCCCGCGCGCGCGGTCGGTTCGTCTATCTGAACCCTATCGGTAAGGAAGGCGAAGCGATCTTGGGCAGCTCCCGCACCATCCGGCTCCCGCACCGCACGGTTCTGCGCCTCTGTGCGTTCTCGCCCGACAGCCGCACATTTGCCACGCTGCAGGAGTCGTACACCGAAAACAAGGGAATCTCCCACCATATCCTCGTCTGGCGGCTGCCCTAGAGGGGGATGGCCGATTCGTGATGGAAATTAGTTATTGTTTACGATACAGCGTAGTCAAGACTCGGTCAGTGCGGGGAGATGCGCTTGCCCGAGGCGCCCCAGAGGAGGAGGGGCTTAGCGGCGGCACGAGCTTTCTTGATGGTGTCGGCGGTGCCACGGCTCTCTTCGTCCCAGAACACGAGGACGACATCAGCTTCCTCAATAATACGGGTATTACGGGCTAGGGGAGCCGCCCGCTCCCTGCCAGGAAAGGCGGCGTAGTTCGGGCGGATGACCTCGGTGGGGCACCCGAGAGACCGCGCGGCACTATCGGCGATCGTATCCACCCCCTTGGCCCCACCGTGAACCACGGTATCGCAGTTACCGTTGACGATGTAGTCCGCAACGGCATCTCGAACCACAGAGGGATGGGGATAGTTGCGTGAACCGGACACAGCAATCTTCATGGTAATATCCTCTTGCTTAATAATGTTCATTGTACAGTATTTACCTGCTTCTTGCCAGCTTGGTGCTACGAGCTACGCTTACGAAGTGCCGCGTGCACCTGGCGACGCAGTGCAGGAGTGCAGGGGCCGAACTGCTCGCTACGCCCGTAGAGCCGCCAAATATCTTGCGCCTGAGTAAAGTGCCCACCTCCACGCACTTCCCTGCCGTAGCGGGCTGGTCTGTAGGAAGAAGTGTGCCTGCGA
>NZ_CBAYMC010000322.1:0-4059 GCF_964826245.1 Armatimonas sp.
CTGGCCGCCCACGAAGCCGACGACCGCACGATCTCGGACTTACTCATCGAGCAAGTCGAGTTTGCCGACACGCTGCTACTCAACAAGTGCGACTTAGTGGAAGAGGCAACGCTCCTTGAGCTAGAGGCGCTCCTGCGTCGCCTCAACCCCGAGGCAAAGATCCTCCGAAGTGCGTTTGGACGCGTCCCACTTGCGGAGCTGCTTGAAACCCAGCGCTTTGACTTTGAAAAGGCGAGCCGCGCTCCAGGTTGGCTAGCGACTCTGCGCGGCGAGGAGGCCAGCGAGGCCGATGAGTACGGGATCACGAGCTTTGTCTTTCGTGCCCGCCGCCCCTTCCACCCCGAGCGCTTGATCACGGTGCTAGGAGCCGACTGGCCGGGGCTGCTGCGCTCCAAAGGTTTTGCCTGGCTAGCAACCAACCACGACCTGGCCCTGCTCTGGTCACAGGCGGGTGGGGCGAGCCGGATCGAGCCCGCAGGCTATTGGTGGGCCGCCACGCCCGAAGACCAGTGGCCTGACGATCCCGAGAGCCTCGCCTCGACACAAGCCGACTGGCAAGAGCCCTGGGGCGACCGTCGCCAAGAGCTTGTCTTTATCGGTCAAGCAGTCTCAGAGAGTATGCTCTGTGCTGCGCTGGATGCCGCGCTCCTCACCGATGAGGAGCAGGCACTCGGCCCGGAAGGTTGGCTGACCTTCCCTGACCCTCTTCAGTTTTCCTAAAAACAACCGATATGTTATTGATATCTAGTTGTATTTGGTGTATGATTACAAATGATGATCTCTTCGCTCCGATGTCAGGCCCAGCGGCTCACGCTCTTCTTAGGTGTGGTGCTAGTGCTTCTACACGGTCCTATGGAGTTTTTTCATCACGCCTTTCACGCGCAGGCAATAGCGGCCCACGCTCAAGACTCCTCACAGGCCTCGTCTGCGGTTGAGGCTTCGTCCGATTCTTGTCCACTCTGTGCCCTAGCCGCGCTTCCCCTCACGCTTCCCGTTGCGGAGCGGCTTCTGAGCGAGCCGTGTACGCAGCCCACTCTGGTCTGTCGCCTCCTCGCAACGGAAGAGTGCTTGCGCCGCTCTGCTCCGTGCTTTCATAGTCTCCGCGCTCCCCCTGCCTTTTCTTGCTGAAACAATCGTCGTTTTTATCGTTTCTATTTTTTAGTAAGTGAGGTTCTTCCATGCGTTCGTCGCAAAACGCGCCTCTCGCATTGCTTGCTATTGGGATAATCGCCGTGGGCGGGCTCCTGATGCAGTGGGCAAGTAGCGAGGCAAAAAAATCCCCCGCCCCCGGCTCGGGTGTGCCAGGGGGGCAGCAGATCATCAACCATATTGAGACAGTCCAGCACTCGGCCAATGTTCAAGCAGCGGGCGACTATCATATCGAGGCACAGATAGATAGACAGGGCCGCATTGTCTTATATATCTATGGAGCCAAAGAGAAGCAGCTCTTCCCCATCCCCGTCATGGCCCCCGATATGGGGATGGAAGCGAGCGCCGTGACTAAAGGCGATGGCAGTGAGTCTCTCACCGTTACAGCACGTCCTGTTGCTACCGATCCGCCTGGCATGACCTCGCGCTTTGTGGCTGAGCTAGGGCGTACGGTGGAGACGATGCAGGTGGGGCTCTCGCTGACGATTCCGATTGCAGGGCATAGCTACCGGCTCCAGTGGCGACCTGAGCACCTGGTCCCCGGAGCACAGCTCGCTGATGCCGCGATGCCTGCTGCCGTGGGAGATGCCGAGGCGCAGAAGCTCTTTCTGACACCTGGTGGCCTCTACACCGACGCGGACATTAAAGCCAACGGGAGCCAGACCGCCACGCAAAAATACGGCTCGCAGATGTCACAGCACAACGCGCATCCTAAGCCCGGCGAGGCACTCTGCCCCATCTCCGAGACCGCCGCCAACCCAAAGTTCGCTTGGGTGATCGGTGGCAAGAAATATCTCTTCTGTTGCCCGCCGTGCATCGAGGAGTTTGTCAAGTGGGCTAAAGAAAAGCCCGAGTCTATCAAAAAACCAGAAAGCTATGTAAAACTATGAAAAAGGCATTTACCCTTATCGAACTCTTAGTCGTCATCGCCATTATCGCGATTCTCGCCGCGATTCTCTTTCCTGTCTTTGCACAGGCCCGCGCCAAAGCCCGCCAGACATCGGACTTGTCAAATCTCAAGCAGCTTGCCCTCGGCTGGCTGATGTACGCCCAAGACTACGACGAGACCGTACTGCCCACAGGGCTACAGGGGCCTTGGGCCCCTGGCTACAATGTCTACTGGTATGCCGCCACGCGCACCGGAGCCGGATTTAACTCCGCGCCGGATCTGGGGCCACGCAATGGGCTGATCTTTCCGTACCTGAAAAATGCCTCGATCCTGGGCGACCCGGCTGCCAGCGGCCTTCCCGTTAGCCCGCTCTGGGGGCCGATTCACTATGCCTACAATGTCTGCTATCTGGGAGGCTACGGCTTATCTGTCCCGCCTGGCGGCCCCCTGCCCGGCTGGACGGCAAACCCGGCGAGCCTTGCCGCAATCGAGGTGCCCGCCGATACGCTTGTCTTTCAGAATAGTGGCCTCTGGAATACCTTGGAGAACCGAGTGACACTTCACCCTTGGGCCTGGCCGCCCTCGTGGCGTGGGGGGGCTAGTCCCTCCGCCCATGCGCGCCACAACCTGAAAGCCAATATCGCCTTCGCCGACGGCCATGCAAAATCGTTCTCGGTGCAGACCCCGACAACAATCGCCAATGCCGCTGCGATGCGCAACGCGAACCTGGGCTTTGTGACACCAGGCGCGGTAATCAACGATGCCTTCTACAACGGGCGGGGGACTCCCTAAGTGGCAAGCAACTGGACGTCGTTTCGTAATGGAGGAGGCGCTGGGAGCGCGGCGGGAGTCAAGCGGCTCCCGCTGCGCTGGTCGCCTAGCCAAAATATCGCGTGGAAGACGGAGCTCCCCGGCTACGGGCAGTCGTCGCCGGTGGTCTGGAATGGGCGTGTTTTTGTGACTTCGGTGCAGGGGCCACAGCGGGAGCGCTGCCTGGTGCACGCCTGCGACCTGAAGAGCGGCAAGCTGCTCTGGAGCCGCTCTTTCGCCTCGAACTTGCTCCATGAGATGAGCTACTACGTCAGCCGCGCCGCCCCCACGCCGGTGGTGGACAGCAAAGGAGTCTATGCCTTCTTTGAGAGCGGCGAGCTGGCTGCTCTCGACCACAGTGGCAAAACTCTCTGGAGCCGCGCTCTCGTCAAAGAGTACGGGATGCTCACCAATGAGTTTGGGATCGGGCAGTCGCTGGCCCAAAACGCCGACACGGTCTTTGTGCTCGTGGACGATCCGGGGGTGGCGTATCTGCTGGCCGTGGACAAAAAGACGGGCAAGAACCGCTGGAAAGTGGCTCGTGAGCCGCGCAAGAGCTGGACGTCGCCCGTGGTAGCAAAGCAAGGAGAAAAGGAGATTATAATCGTCAGCGCCAACGGCTTTGTGGAGGGCTTTGACAGCAAAGATGGGTCGCTGCTCTGGTCAGTGGACCGCATGACGGGCAATATCATGCCATCGGTGTGCGTAGACGGCGACTCGGTCTTTGTGGGCGCAACTCCCGCACAAGCGCGGCTGGCGCGGCCCGGTGGGCGGACGGCGGCGGAGTCGAACTGCTGCCTGAGGCTCACCACCAAAGACGGCAAGCCAAGCGCGGAAGTGCTCTGGGAGGGCAAGAAAGCCACCTGCGACTTTGCCAGCCCACTGGCCTACCAAGGGCTGGTCTACTATGTCACGGCGGCAGGCGTTGTGTTCTGCGTAGATGCCAAGACGGGCAAAGGGCTCTACTCTGAGCGCATTGATAGCCCCTGCTGGGCCTCACCGCTGGCCGTGGGAGAGCATGTCTACTTCTTGGGCAAGAATGGGATTACGACAGTTATCAAGGCGGGGCCGGTCTTTGCGAAAGTGGCCAGCAACCCGCTCTGGGACACCCAAAATCCCCCGAAAACCAAAGAGCCGTTTTCGACCACGCCCAACAACCCTGGCAACGCCGGAGCAGCCCGCGCCACCAGCCCAGACTCGCTCGACCCGAT
>NZ_CBAYMC010000323.1:0-4055 GCF_964826245.1 Armatimonas sp.
TTGATCTGAGGCCGTAGGTGACTGTCATCTTTGTCAAGGTGGATTTCCCATTGCTCATGAAGACTATATGCTGCTCCCTGAAACTGGGCAGCTTCTTCATATCGCTCCTCAAACAGAGCATACTTATAGTAACAAAAAAGAAAACAGACAATAAAAAATTTATGATTGACATGACATGCGAGAGAAAAACCTTCTTCGATTAGAGAAAGAGATTCTTCTGTTCTCTCTATCAAGGGAAGAATATATGATCGCGCATATAATAGTAAAAAATACGGAAATTTTGATTATTATGACGGCAATAGATCGTTAATTATTCTAAATAAATAAATTAGTGATTGTTCGAAAAAATAGTATTATATTTGCTTCGTATTTCTGCATTAATCCTATTTGAGTGTAAATATTTGACAATGAATGATAATTTAGTGCTAGTCATTCTATATTTCCCGTGATAGGGATATGATTAATTTTTCGAGCTTCTTGGAAGTAAGGCTCTGCCTCGTCATGCCGATGTTCATAGCAGAACTGCAATCCGAGATTATGGAGTGATGCTGCAAGCTGACGCTGGAGAAATTGGAGAGTCGCTTCACTTTTTTGCCCTGACTCTTGGTACTGTGCCCACTGCCGGGAACGGTAGGAATATTCGAGCTGTCTGAAGCGGAGAGCGAGATCATGCCCAGCCTGCCAGGTATGTAGATTTCCTAAAACTCTGTGTAGTTGTGCAAGTATCTCCTCATTCATTCCACTCCGGTTCGCTATCTCAAGTGCCTGGTAAAGGCACTGAGTGCTTCGGGGCCGCCAGTGGCAACGAGCTGCTCGAAGTTATCCAGCACCAGCAGCGTATCCGTCGTATCTTTCCCGTACCACCCGGCCCTAGAAGCGTCACGAGGCGGTGCTCCATGAGAAGAAATGCCAAGTGATCGCGCTCGGCGCGTCTGCCAAAGAAAGCGTTGGTGGGATGCAGCGAGACCGCAGGAACTACTGTTGCAAGGGGAAGAGCGGCCTCGGTGGGGTGTGTGCCCTCCAGCTCAGTGAGACGCTCACGTGCGCTTTGTGCTAGCATGGAGAGCCTCTCTCGCTCGGTGAGGAGCACATCTAGGTAGAAACCCGACGCAAACTCGCCTTTGTAGAGCGCCAGTGCGGTGCGCAGGTGCTGGGCACGGGCAACCGGCTCGGTGGCGACAGCGGCACTGCGGAGGCTCTGCTCCCGGCGCAACCCCGACAGGCTCTAGCTGTTTTCGGAGGGCGGCGAGAGCCTGCTTGAAGCGGTTGCGGGCGTTGTCGAAGTCTACTTCTGGCCAGATGAGATCAATGACTTCCTCACGGGGCCGGGTGCGTCCCGGTGAGAGAGCGAGTAGCGCCAGTAGAGCACCGGGTTTCTTGCCCACGAGATCCTCAAGCTGGCGCGAGTTGCTACGCACACTCACGCCCCCCAGGAGCTCGAAGAACCAGCTCTCTTTGGTCGTGACGCTGACGTTAATGAAACTTTCCACTGGGCCAGGTGAGGCGCTGGACGGGGGCAAGGATCGCTTGAATCGCATTAATGGCCTGAGGATCGGGGAGAGTTCCCACAACGGCGCTATTTTGCCGGACTTGTGCCTCATTTGTCATCCCGACCAGCGTGGTGGCGACGGGCGCATTTTGCAGTGTCCAAGCCACGGCCAGCTCTGCCAGCGAGAAGCCGTTCTCTTTGCACCAAGCCAGCGCGTCTAGGCAAGCAAGCCGAAGCACTTCGGGAGCGGGATGCCAGGGCTGTGGCCCGGTATCTGAAAATAGCCCCATCGCCAGCGGCGAGGCCCCGATCACTCCGACCGATTTTTCGTCTAAGTACGGGATTAAATCCCAGAGACTATTGTCATTGAGTGATGTATGGCAGTAGCTTAAAATAACATCTAATGGTGTCTGATCCAATACTTTGGGATAGATCGCCAGCGGCAGGCCACTCACACCCACAAAGCGCACTTTTCCCGCCGCGACGCACTCACGAAGCGTTGGCAGCGTCTCGTCGAGAATCTGAGAAAAATCTTCTGCGAACTCAATATCATGGCAGAGCGCGATATCGAGCTGATCGGTCTTGAGGCGGCAGAGGCTGTTGTCTATGCTCTGGCGGACGCGGGCGGCGGAGAAGTCGAACTCGCCGCTGGGTTTCTCCGTGCTGGGGTAGCGGCCTAGCTTGGTGCAGAGGACATAGCTCTCTCTCGCCACGCCGACCAGCGCCTCGCCTAGAACCTCTTCTGATGCCTGGTACCAGGGGCTGGTGTCGAAGAAATTGATCCCTAAATCCAGTGCCACCCGAACAGCCTGCGTCGCCTCGGCTTGTGTCACTTGGCCATATGGCCCCCCAAGTGGCGCAGCCCCAAAGCCCAGCGCCGAAACTGAGAGGCCCGTCTTTCCCAGTGTGTTGTATTGCATAGGAGAACTTTCTACGCAGGAAGGCACAATCCCTGCGAAGAACATTGTCTTGTTCGATTGGGGATGGCCTGAGCGGGGCGATTCAGATCTCTAAAAGTCCCAAGGATGGATTTTCGGGATTCTACAATGTCGCCTGGAAGTAGGCAGAAGATCGGGTTGCGCCAGGCTGGTAGCGAGAGAAAAATCCCACCGTCGGGCGCAACACGGATCGTGAACTAAGTGGTAGCGACCCCTGCTGGGCCGTGAAGTCGTTAAGCCGCAAAGAGCTGGAGACCGCCGTCCACGCGGAGCACTTGCCCAGAGATAAAGCGCGCTGCCGGGGAGCACAAAAAGATCACCCCATCGGCGACTTCTTCGGGGAGCCCGTAGCGATCCAGCGTCCCCTCAGTGATGGTCATGGCCGGGTCTAAAGGACGGGTGGCATCGAAGCGCGCGGTTCGGGTGGGGCCAGGGCTGATGGCATTTACCCGGACATTGTGGGGTCGGAGCTGGTAGGCCAGGCAGCGCGTGTACTCCACAATCCCCGCTTTTGCCACGGCATAGATCACCCCGTCGTCGCGGCCCACATGGGCCGCGATTGAGGCGATATTGACAATCGCGCCGCTCTTGCACTCAGCCATTTTATTGCCCACTGCCTGGCACAGCAGAATCGTCCCGACTAAGTTGCGACTCAGCATCGCCTGAATATCATCCAGCTTCACTCCAAGAGCATCGTTGGGCTTAGGCTTGCCACCCGCCGCTGCGATATCGCCGCCCGCCGCGTTGACCAGAATCTCAATCGGGCCGAGCTTGTCCTCGATCTCGCGGATAAAGCGTGTCACATCAGCCGGGTTGGAGACATCGCCGATCACCCCCAGCTTTGCGCCCGCCGCTACTGCCGACGCGTCTAAGTCCGCGTGCTCGCCAAACTCTGCGGGGGCCTCGCGAGAGATGTCGTGAATCGCCACTATTGCTCCCTGTGCGGCTAGTTGAGTCGCCATCGTGTGGCCGAGACCACGCCCGGAGCCGGTTACCAGTGCAACTTTGCCCGTTAAATCATTTGTTTCCATACCAGCCGTTTCGCGCTTGGTGAGGCGTTTTCCTGCCTGTGATGCTGGGAAAGTCTACGGGGTGATGCAGATCTTGAGAGCTTCGCCGGACTCCATCAGTGGGAAGGCATCATGGAGCTTCTCTAGGGGGAGGCGGTGGGTGATAAGCTTCTCGGCGGGAAAGCGGCCTGAGTGCAGGAGCGCAAACGCCGCCTGAAAGTCACTTTTCTTCTCAGAGTAGCTGCCGGTAATCTCCAGCTCTTTGTAGTGAATGTGGTTGACATTGAGCGCGGCAGTGGGGGCCGTTTTGGGAAGCTCGGCAAAGAAGCTCACGCGCCCCGCTTTGGCGGCAATATCGAGGGCATCGTTCTGTGCGACACTGCTGCTGGTGGCCACAATCACCACATCGGCTCCGTGGCCCTCGGTGAGGCGGCGTAGCTCCTCACGGTGGGACGCAGTGCTTTCTGAGAGAATTGCGCCGTCTATGTTGAAGCGCTCTGCCAGCTCCAGACGCACTGGGTTCGTGTCCACCACAAAGACTTTTCGGGCACCCTGCAGGCGTGCGAGGCAGGCGTGCATGAGCCCCAGCGGCCCCGCCCCGATCACCACAACCGTGTC
>NZ_CBAYMC010000324.1:0-4030 GCF_964826245.1 Armatimonas sp.
CTGAGAGGCCCGACATCGTCTTGCGTTCGGTGACAGCTACCACAGAGCGTATTGAGCTGCTCGCCGCCTGCACCTTTGAGCGACTCTATCGCGAGCTTAGCAGGCTTCTCGCCTTTACCCATCGTGGCGACATGCTCCCGGCCCGGTCCGTGACAAGACTCACAGCCCACGCCAAAGAAGCGGCGCTCGACCTGTAGAGAGTTTTCGGGAAGGGTGACCGCGTGGCATCCGAGACAGCGCTGTGCTTCCTGGCCAATGACAATGCGGCCCCGCTGATCCGCTACCGTCTTGGGTTTCTCTTGGCCGGGCGTGGTGCGCCAGAGCTTCTCGTGGGGGAAGTAGCTGGTCTGAATCTCGGTGCAGCTATCGTCGGCGAGGGCGATAAAGGTCATGCCGGTCTTGCCAGAGCCCAGAACGAGCTGGAGAGGAAGATCGTTGATCACAAAGCGCCCTTGCTGCTCACTCAGCATGCCGCCGCCTGGAATTTGCCCTCGCTCGGGGGCAAGTGCCCCTAGCCCCGCGCGCGTTGCCTCCTGCATCGTGGCCATGTGGCGGGTCTTCTGATGGCTCGTGAACTCAGCCGCATGACAGGGCTCGCAGGCCGCATTCCCCACAAACGGCGATGTCTCATCGGGTGGGAGAGATGTTTCTGCGTTTTTGGGCGAGCATGCCACAACAAGAAGAACCAGTGCAGGGAGCAGCAGAGCGCAGAGAAACCGAGGCAGGCTTTTCATGTTTTAACTGCCATCCTCGGGGTTGTCGGCATCGGGGGGCTTGGGGCCGATGGTCATGATCCAGCGAACATCGAGTGCCTCCCACTCGTAGATTGCACCCTCGCCGCCGCCATTCCAGTAGCGATTGCCCGTGGAGGAGAGCTCTCCATCGGGGCTATTGCGTCGCGCTGTCCAGGTCTGGTTTCCGGCGGGGTCATTGACAATGATTCGCTTGTTGTCGGAGAGATAGCCGCATGCGGTCATCAGATGCCCAGCAGGAGTGACCCGTGTCCCTAAGATCACCGGTCGGCCTGCGTTTAGCTCGGCTCTCACCCGCGCAAACGTGGCTTTTTCGTTGTAGAGAATCGCCACACCAGGGAAATCGGGCTTGAGGTAGGCGAGCATCTTGGCGTGCACTGCGCCCGAGTTGGGCTCACAGACCGCATCGTCAATCTCTTTGATGTAGCCGCCCCAGGCATTGGTGTGGACGTAGGAAGACGTGATCGCAACGGGCTTGGCGGGGCGCTTTCCCAGGCCCGCCAGCAGCATGATCATGGAGCAGGGGCCACAAGAGCCCGCACCGTCAAAGTCGTCGGGGGAGTCCCATACCTGCATGACATAGGGGAGCTTGAGATGCACCACCGGCGCTGCCCAGGGAAGAGGCGCGACATCGCCAAAGTGCCACGGCGCGGGTGGGCCGGTGGGGGCGCTCCGGCCCCAGGCAAGTTTTTCGGCCGAGGGACGGGTCACAGCAATCTTGGGGAAACGTCTTTCGCCGCCTGAGGCCAGTGTGTCCAGAACCTGGTTGGCATAGGCATGGCTCGCCGCGCCCTCTTTGCCCGTACCGTAGCGCCCTAGAGCATAGAACCAGCACTCCAAGATATTGCGCCCATCTTCGAGCCGTCCATTGCCCATGATCGGCGCACGGTTCCAGCAGAGATAGAGCTTTCGCGCGAGCTCCTCAATGTCCTGTGCGGTACGGAGCTGCTGCCAGCGCCCTTCATGCCAGGCAAGAGCCAGCAAGAGCGGGGTGGGAATACGCCAGCGGCGAGCCGCATCGTCGAGGAGTGCTGGTACAGAGAGCATAGGCTATTTTACCGGTAAAATGCTTTATGCGTGTTCTCCAGAGAGTTCTGACCGGGCCAGATGAGTGCCACTACTTGCCCGAGCGGCAGGCGACTATGGAAAACCTGGTGGTGGCGCAGCTTAGCCCGGAGGAGTACGAGCAGAAAATGAACGAGGGCTGGCGCAAGTTTGGCCCGGTGCTCTTTCGTCCGGTCTGTGAGGTCTGCCAGGAGTGCCGCCCGATTCGGATCTCGGTGGCGGAGTTTTCCCCGAGTCGCTCCCAGCGGCGGGCGCTGGCAAAAAATGAGGATTTAGAAATACGCCATGCTCGCCCCACCGTGGATGCAGTGCGCTTGGCACTCTACAACCGCTATCACACCGCACAAGAAGTCGCCAAAGGCTGGCCTGAGGTAGAGAAATCTGCTGAGGACTACGCTTTCTCGTTTGTGCACAATCCACTTCCTGCGGTGGAGATCAGTGTCTGGGAGAAAGACGTGCTCCGGGCCGTTGTGCTCACGGATATCACGCCCAGCACCGTCTCAGGAGTCTACCACTACTACGAGCCTGAGTGCGGGGAGCGCAGCATTGGGACCTTTGCGATGCTTCAGACCATCGCGCTTGCCCGCCTGCTCCAGAAGCCTTGGGCCTATTTTGGCTACTGGGTCGCCGCTTGTCCAAGCCTTTCCTACAAGTCGAATTTTAAGCCTTGTGAGATAATCAACACCCAGGGTCAGTGGGAATCTTATAAACCGTAAAATTACTAGGTTTTTACAAGCGACTTTACTGGGTATAATAGTGGGTAGTCTATCAGGGGCTTCTATTGACTAGGGTTTGGAATATTAGAATGAAAAATAAAATCTCTCTTGCGCTCGTCGCTGGTCTGGTGCTTGCTGGCAGTGCCCAGGCTCAGATTGTCTACTCCAACGACTTTGAGGCTACCACGGGAGGTTTCACGGTGGGTTCTCTTGTGAGCCATCCTAACACCACCGACCCATCCGGAGCGACCTCCCAGTTCTTGGGGCTTTTTTCCGATAACTCCAGTACAAGCCTGACGCTCAGTGGACTGGTTCCCGGTGACTTGTACAATCTGACTTTGGATCTTCTGGTTAAGGGGTCTTGGGATGGAAATGATAGCTCTGTAGGACCCGATGTCTGGCGTGTGACGGCGGATGGTGGCATTTTAGCAGAGACGACTTTCTCCAATGTTAGTGGATCCGACCAATCGTTTTCGTCGAATGGCTATATTGGCATGGCGAGCTACGCGCCGGGCACCGATGCGGAGTTTAGCAACGCCGATGTCTATGGCATCTTTGATGGCTATGCTCTCTACAAGTTCGATGGCGTTTCTAACCCGCAGCTTGAGTTCACGGCGGCCAGTGACACGGTCACTCTGGACTTCGCGGGACACAACCTTCAGGGTGTGCCGGATGAGTCTTGGGCGATAGATAACGTGGTGGTATCGGGACGCGGTAATGCGATCCCAGAGCCTGGGACGCTTGCTCTGGTCGGCTTGGGGGCGCTTGCTCTCTTGCGCCGCCGCCGTAAGTAAACGTAAACGTGACGGCTGATTTTCTCATAACGGATGCCCGTGTCGTAGATGGCACGGGCAATCCGTTTTTTTATGCCGATGTGGCTGTGACAGGGGAGCACATCATCGCCGTCACGGCACCGGGCCACTTCCCACGCGAAAATGCGGGGTGTGTGCTTTCGATGCCGGGGAAAGTTCTCTGTCCGGGCTTCATAGACATTCAGAGCCACTCCCTCCATCCCTATCTGACCGATGGGCGAGGGCTCTCAAAAGTCACTCAAGGCGTCACGACGGAGATCTTAGGTGAGCTCTGGACACCTGCGCCCTTTGGCGGACGGCGCGTTGAGCGGCAGACGAGTGATGCTCCCACTTGGCGGCACTTCTCTGACTGGCTCAAGCACTACGAGACGCGCGGCGTTTCTGTAAATGTCGGGAGCTTTGTGGGCGGTGGCAGCGTTCGTGAGTGGGCCTGTGGTTGGGATGCTGCTGCGCCCACCGATGACCAGCTAGAGCAGATGCGCCGTATAACGGCGGAGGCGATGGAAGAGGGGGCCTTTGGGATCGCACCCGCGCTGATCTACCCGCCTGACTCCTACTCCACCGACCACCAGCTCACCGAGTGCGCTAAGATCGTCGGGCGCTACGGCGGGGTTTATATCGTCCACTTGCGTTCTGAGGGTGATGGGTTTCTGGAGAGCATCGAGGCCACGGCGCAGCTCTCTGA
>NZ_CBAYMC010000325.1:0-3979 GCF_964826245.1 Armatimonas sp.
TTGCCCTCACGGTTGAGCTCCTGAAAAATTCCCATGATCTCAAAGCTCGTCCGGGTATCGAGCGCGCCGGTGGGCTCGTCGGCCATGATCACTCTGGGGTCGTTGACCAGCGAGCGGGCAATGGCGACACGCTGTTGTTGTCCTCCGGAGAGCTCGTTGGGCTTGTGGTGTGCCCGATCTGTCAGGCCGACGCGCTCCAGAGCCCACTTTGCCCGCTTTTCTTTGTTGGGCTTGCCGGCGTAGAGCATCGGTAGCTCCACCTGGCGCTGCGCCGTGGTGCGGGGCAGTAGATTAAAGCTCTGGAAAACAAACCCAAACTTCTGGTTGCGGATATCGGCAAGCCGGTTGTCTGAGAGGCGGGAGACGTCTTCACCATCCAGTAGATACTCCCCGCCCGTGGGACGATCCAGACAGCCTAGGATATTCATGTACGTAGACTTACCCGAGCCCGATGGCCCCATAATCGCGACAAACTCTCCTTCGTGGATCGTCAGCGTAATGCCAAGGAGCACCTTGACATCCATCACACCTGTCTTGTAGGTCTTGATTAAATCTCGCGTTTCAATAACAATCGCCATCAGTTTTCACACTTTCGTATAGGATTCATTAAAGAGCAGTAACTTGCGCGGCTTCGGCTGCGGTTGCCCAGGGGGTGGAGTCGTGTGGAGCATGTAGTAGAGGTTGATCTGTCGAATGCGCTTATTGGGCTGCTGAGGATGCGCCTGTAGCCACTCCAGCATTTTGTACTGCACAAAGTACGCCCGCTGCTGCGTGTACTGTTGGTCGTAGAGGTTCATCAGAAACTTGCGTTCCCGCTCATTGACATAGGTTGCAGCCACGGGGTCGGGCTTGTCCCAGCGCACCAGCTGACCTCCCCGCATCAGATCCACCTCGGAGCCCTCTTCCAGGATCGCATGAAGCACCAGCCAGCCATCGTTCTTGAAGGGGAATGGCGCAAACATTCCCCAGTACTGGTCCAGGCGTACCAGACTTGCAACCCAAGTCAGGTTCTCGATGAAGTGCCCGTAGCGCTTCTTGTCCAGCACGCGCAAGTTCCACAGGAGTATATAGACAAGACAAAGTGCCGCCACAACTTGTGCGATCTTAGTCGAGCGAAGCTCGGGGAGCGGCTCGCCGCGCTTTACGCGCTGGACAATCCGCTCGTTGCGCCAGTGGATCAGGCCTGTGCGCTTTGCCTCCAGCCAAGTCTTGAAAGAAGAGACAGGGAGGCGTCCCCAGAGAGCGCTGAGTTTGTCCCAGAAAAGCCCCGGTAGAAAACAGATCCATAGGAAGACACTAGTCTCACAGATGGGGCCAACATCCATGAGCAAGCCGATTCCCCCGAGGTGAAAGAGCACAAAGAGAAGGATCAGCCAAAGACGAATTCGCTCGGTGGCCACCGGGATAAACGCCAGTAGCGGCCCGACTACCTCCAGCCCCATGGTTAGCCAGGTACTGAGCTTGAGAAACCCAATCGGCATCGCCAGCATCAGGCGCCCCAGTGTGGTCTGGTAGTGCTCAATCGAGAGAGCGTAGTAGAGGGCAGTCCCCTCGGCATGCCACTCGGGTGCAGACTTCAGAGCCGCTGTGAACTCGTAGAGAAAAAGAGTCTGGAGTAAGATCCCCGCGGAGCCGATCGAGAGCGTGCGGGTTGGTGCACTCTGCTGGTAGGCCTTACACACCGCTGCAAGCCCATCCACGGAGAAACGTGCTCCCAGTGGCAAGAACATCGCCCAGAAGATCGTGTGACGGATCATCTGATCGGCTCCCGTCAAGACGATTGGGTTTCGGTTCTGGAGGGAGATCATCAAGATCCAGCTCAGACAGGCAAACAAGCGCGAGCGGTAGCCCACCATGAGAAAAAAGGCACAGACAGCGGCCAGCAAAAAGAGAAAGACCTGCCAGGCAGCATCCCCGGAAGCCATGTGGAAAGAGGCGAAAGCCCAGGCACGCTCCCAGTAGTCGCCCCCCATCCACATACTCACGTTGGCTTCCCGTGGAAACGCTCCCCAGTCCGTGTAGTCCCGAGTGAGTCCCCTTGCCCGATCCGCCAGATCCCAGAGCAGATACCCTCCTACTATAATCCGTAGCAAGGCCACACTCCGCAGGTCTATTCCAAAGAGTCTATCCAGCATTTACTTCGCGTTGGCTTATTTACTTGTGTTGGCTTGCCCAATTCGATCCGCTTGCCCCAGCGCTCGTGCAAGCCGTGAGTCAGCCGTATAAAAGCTATAGAGCGCCTGGACATAGTTTATCTCCGCTTGCACCAGAGAGGTCTGGGCCGTGATCACATCCACCGTGCTCCCGGCTCCCAGACGTAGTGCTTCCGAGGCGGCTTCAAAGTTCTTACGGGCGGCGGCTAGAGCAGCATCCGTCGCTGGGATGCTTGCACGTGCCTGTCCTAGATTTCGCCAGGACTGCTCAACTTCCAGCGCAACCTGCTGCTTCTGGTTCTGAAGCTGCGCCACCGTGGAGCGCTGGCTGGCCTCAGCTGCGTGGATATTGGCCCGCGATGCCCCACCATCGTAGAGCGGGTAGTTCAGGTTGGCCAAGATGGCTCGGTTATTACCAATCTGACGGGTCGGATCGTTGGCAGCATCAAGCTGGTAGGCCGCCGCAAGATCCACATTGAGCACGGGGCGATTTCCAAGCTGGGCGAGTTTCACACTCGTCTCACCGATCGCTGTATTCACCTCGCTTTGCTGGAGATCGGGACGGTTGGTATTGGCAACGGCAAGAAGCTTTGTGATCGCATCGCTATCTTGTGAGTCTGGAGTCACGCCTGTTACCTGAGCCGTTAAGGGGGTACTCAGCGTGGGAGGAGTCACATCCACAAGAGGTAGTTTGCCTAAGCCCCTCAGCCCCATCGCATTTCGAAGCTGTGTATGAGCAATCTCCGCATTGTTCTTTGCTTGAAGAAGATTAACCTCAGCATTCAAATAATCTGCCTGCGCTTGCAAAATATCTTTCTTCGGCGTAGTGCCTACCACATTGGCCTGAAAGGTGATCTGATCGAAAGTCGTCTTGGCACGCTCAACCTGTGATTGGGAGACTCGCACAAGAGCATCGTTGCGCAAAGCGGTATAGTAGGCATCGGCGACACTACTAATCACGGTTTGGCGCGTATTTTCTTCAGCAAGTTCAGAGACACGTAGGTTCTGACGCGATTGGCGCGCATTCAGATCACGTCGCCCCGAGTCAAAGATACGATAGGCGAGAGAAATCTGCTCTTGCCGGGTGGTGACAGTTCTCCCCGAAGGAAGATCCGCAACCACACCACCTCCTTGAAAGACCTGCACTTTCCCAAATGTGTACTGATTTTGAAAGTTGTAGCTCGGAGTAACAGTAGGCAAGTAGCTTGCCTGAGTCTGCTTGAGCCGCTGCGCGGAGGCCTCTTTGTTAGCCGCCGCGGTCGCTAGCTGTGGCTGTTGTCCAAGAGCCGTTGTAATGGCCGAGGCTAGAGTAAGCGTCCCGGCTTCCGATGCAGGGGCAGCTGGCTTTGGCACCACCTGAGCGAAGGCAGGTACCAAAGGCACAGCGGTTAAAAGGGGCATCACAGCAACCCGGAGCGACAGAGCTAAACAATTCCTCATTACAAATCTTTCCTTATTCTCCCGGGCAAAGAATGCCCCATAAAAACTACCCTTTAGATACAACCACAGGGTCTTTGTTACCTCTAGGAGATTAAAGTACCATGAAAGCTTTTTGATTTTACCTCGCTGGGCATACTTCCAGCGGGAGGAAAAAATAATATCTATCAAAGATATTGAGTGAGTTGGCCTTAGCGAGTACGACAAAACGGAGGGAGGGGTCACAAAGGTCGAGCCTATAAACAGCAATGGCCCTTCTCGGTTTTCCTAAGCTTTCACCTAGCAAGACCAAGAAAGGCCACTAACATAAATTCTGGCGTCGCGCTATTTTCCCAAGGGCTTTTGCCCCAAGTATCTTCGCCGCAATAGGGCTTAACTACCGTGTTCGG
>NZ_CBAYMC010000326.1:0-3953 GCF_964826245.1 Armatimonas sp.
ATCTGCTCGATGGCGCGCGGTTCCTCTCCAGGCGCAGGGATGCGGGCGGGTGGGTCTTCCATCCCATCCAGCCAGAGGAATCCCCCCTTCTCCTTGACTCTTCCCGCGTTACTTAGAAGCGCTATGGAGGCGTCGGCGATGCGCTGGATTTGCTTACCTGCCCGGCTTAGCCCTGCCGCTCGGCAAAGCCGAACCGCTACTGTAGGGATCGCTACCGGCCCTTCGGTTCGCACCAGAGAATCGACGAACTCCGCGCGGGCGATGGCGTTGTGCTGGTATTCCCCGTAGAGCGTATCGGTTCCCCCGGGCAGGGTGAGGTTCTGCGCCGCAGCGAAATAGCTCAGGCCAGGCAGTGGGCCGCTCTCCGCCGCGCTAGTAACATCCGGAGGTTCTTCCTCGTTGGACTCTGGCTCTGAGGCTGGGGAGGCTTCCTCTTCTTCGGCAGCGGGCATCACCGGCTCTTCTGCATCCGTCTGGGTCATGGCCCGTTCTAAAGCTTCGAGTGCCTTAGCTGGATCACGTATCCAGTCGGCGGACCAGAGGCGGTAAAGTCGCCAGCCCAGGCTCTTCAACACGTCGGCACGTAGCCACTCCCGAGCACGTACGGTTTCGCCGCTGGTGTAATTTTCACTATCGCACTCGATCCCGAGCAGGAACCTATCCGGGTTTTCGGGATCGCGTACGGCCAGATCAATATGGTATTCGGAGAGCCCTACCTGTCTCTGGATCAAATGCCCACGTGCTTCAAGCGCCTGAGCCACTGCTTCGACTAAGGAGTCGTCCGTATCGGTATTGCTCACCACTCCAGCGAGAGAGGCACTTCTAGCGTAGCTCAGATAGGCCTGCAGAAGCCGCGCACCTTCCGAGGCGGTATCTGCGAGTCGGATTTCTTCCGGTAGGAGGCTTGACACTACTGTGACATGTTCCCGCGCACGAGTGATGGCAACATTGAGCCGCCGCCCGCCGCCGTCTCGGTTGATCGGCCCGAAGAGCATCCGTGCGCGTCCATCTTCCCACTTGCCGTATCCAATGGAGAGAAAGATCGCATCACGCTCGTCGCCCTGGACGTTTTCGATATTCTTGACGAAGAACCCATCAGGCCTATCCTCGTTCAGTAGTGAAGCCAGGGTGCTGTCCAACATGGTTCGCTGTTCAATGGCGGCGCGGATGCAATCCTGCTGCGCTTCGCTCATCGTGATGACCCCGACCGAGCGCCCAGGATTCTTCCGCACATAATCCTCCACCAGGGTTGCTACTCGCTCCGCCTCGATGGGATTGTTGCGCGGCTTGCCCTTGCCCCCGTAGTACACAGCGTCCGCAACGTACTCAAACGACACCGCTGTCGCTTGTCGCGACGAGGGGAATGTCGCCAGGCGGCTTTCGTAGAAGTTGCGGCGCGAGAAGTCGATGAGGGACTCGTGCTTGCTCCGATAGTGCCAAGTAAGATAGAACTCCCGATCCGGTGAGAGGACAGCGGCGGCGGCGTTCAGAATGCTCTCATACTCGCGGGCATCTGAAGCTTGTGCCTCTTCATCGTCTTCCTCCCCATCACCGTCCTGCATTCCCTTGAAGAACGAGGTGGGCGGGAGCTGTTTGGAATCGCCCGCGATCACCGCTTGCCCAGCACGGAGCAAGGGGCCAAGGGCATACTCGGGGAAAATCTGAGAGGCCTCATCGAAGATGACGATATCAAACTGAATCCGATCCGGGTCTAGAAATAAGCTCACAGAGAGTGGACTCATCATTAGGCAGGGCTTGAGTCGAAAGAGAAGGTTCGGGATCTCTGCCAGGATTTTCCGCACTGAGGCCCGCGGACGCTTCTGCTTAAGAATCCTTTGGAGAAAGCCGACTTCCCCAGTGCGGGCTGAGGTAGTCTGAACAAGCTCACGTCGCTCTCGTGCATTTGCTTTTACGCGGTTCGCATTGATGGAGATAAGACGCCGGTCAAGCTGTGTGAACTTGGCCGCTAGGGGGACATACTCTGCTGAGGATAAGGTGTTGAGCTCTGGGGATTTTGCCGTGATCACATCCAGCCAGCGCTGATAGAACGCACGGGAAAATATGAGCGGAACTTGCTCCGCAGGTGGGGCACGGCGGATCATCACCTCGGAAAAGGAGAGTAGTCCTAAACGCTCACAATCTCGGCGACAGTTTTGAAACGCTAGCCAGCGCTCCAGCTGAGATAATGCTCCCAAGCGTAGCTCCGCCCACTCCCTCTGAATCGCATAGGTGGCAAAAGGAGCCTGGTCAAACAAGGTGAGAAGATCAAGGAGAACCCTATCTAGCTCTCGGCGCAGTGGCCGTATTGTCTCCACTAACTGAGCTGACTGGTAGACAATATCATCATCCTGCCCTGATCCTGCTGCTAAAACCGCCCGTGAAAGTGGCTGTTTCTTCTCGGTAAAGAGCCGTCGCAGGCGCTCGGCATTATCGAGAGCACTCAGAACCGTTTGCCAGTCTGTCTCCAGCCCCTGGAAGAGATGGGCATAGTCCTCTTGAAGCTTTGTGCTCTCTTGGGTAATAGAGTGATCTTGCTCAACCAGCACTTGTGCCTCCCGAAGAGAAGCTCGTAGGGTCGTGGCATCTTTGTTAGGTACCAGGTGTACTGCCTGTACTTGCTGTCGCGCCCGCACATAGCTGACGATACTTTCCCGGATTTGGAGGAGGCTTGTTGCCATATCCAGTAAAGGAAGCTGTGAAGTAGGCTGTGCATCGCTGCCGGGGACGTGTAGCTGCCTCGCGACATCGGCAACGGCTTGCTCACATGCCGCTAAATGCTGCGCCATCAGCTGGTATTGCTCACGGAGCTCTGCTATCGCCGAACCCGAGCGAACCAGGCGCTCCTGAAGCTCCTGTGGGACATTGCCACTGAGGGCGGTCACAATGGTATTAGTGCGATCCAAAGCCTCCTGAAGCTCGCTCCAGTCGGTCTGCTCGCCACGGTAGCGCACCCCAAAAGCAGTCTGTAGCTCGGTGACCCGACTTGCCAGCTCATGCTCTAGCTCAAGAGCCATGCAGCCACGGCGCAAGTCCTCAGAAAGATCTCGGCCTTTTAGACTTTGCCCTGGTTGGAGCGTCGCACGTAAGGTACGGCAATCCTGGCGATAGGCTCCCTTGAAGACCCGTGCCCACGAGGTGTAGTCACTCTGAAAGCGCCCCTGCATAGCCTTTAGATCAAGCGGATAGAAAGCCTCGGTGTAGGTCTCCCCGATTTGATTGCGCTCACTGCGGTTCTTTTGGTGGAGACTCTGAGCGTCGCTCCGCTGTTTCGCGAGAGTGATGTAGCTGCCGTTTAAAAACCAGTGTGTGAGCGGTCGTGGGTCTTCGAGAGCAAGCAGAACTACTTGCGCATTTGCCTGGCTTTGAGCCAGAGTCTGAGGAATGGGGAGACCACACTGCTGAGCAAGCCGCCCCGAGCTCTGGAGGAGTCTCTGTATCGCTTCCATTGCCGTGTGGCATGCCTTTTCGGCACTGGCATATGCTTCCTCGGTAACATCTGCCCAACGCTCTGCGAAAGCCGGTTGTAGGATAGGCTCGGCCCGAGCCCTCAGCGCTTCGATCAGCTCCTGGTGCGGTAGCTCTAGAACTTCTGGTAAGCAGATCTCTAGGAGCGCTTTTCGCCGTGTGGTGAATAAACGAAATCGCTCCCGTGTCGCCATGGCGAGCTGACGTAGCTCTGCAAGATGTAGCTCGGTTCCGGTGAGCCAAGCTACAGGGGGGCGTGACGATTCCTGAAGCTGACGCGTTACGTCTTGAAGCCACTCCGTGTCCGAGGGTGTTAGCGAGTCTTCGGGCGGTTCTGATAGCCCTAAGATACGCCAGAGGCTCTCCGTGCTCTCCTCCAGTGCATCGGTGACTTTCAGAAGATCATTGACGGTGTCGCGCACATGAGTGTGGAGCTCCTGTGTGTACCGCTCCGCTTTCACCCCACGCCAAGGGTGATTCTCGACCCG
>NZ_CBAYMC010000327.1:0-3952 GCF_964826245.1 Armatimonas sp.
TGTGGGTTGGGCTGAGTGATGGAAGCGATGGAAACCCATAGCATAATAAAGATAGACACAACAAAGTAGTCCGAACAACGAACATACAATCCATAAAAATGTATTGGGATCACTAAAGGCCCACCATAGAAGGGCAGTAACACATGCTAGTAGAGCACTACGGACAGCAGGACAGCGGAATTTTTTCTCAGGCCAGCGTCCCGCGATAATAGGGAGAGCAGCGACCACTGTCGAAGCAGTGATAATTCTAGGCCAGTGGGTAGGATCACCTGGTTTGTCATTAGCAAAGGTCTGAATTCCAGCAAGCAGGGTCAGGACAAAGCTAGTAATGACAGCCGAAACCATTGTAAGGTTATTGCGTTGCTCACTGAGCTGGTTTCGTTGCTCCGCGATTTGGTTCTGCTTAGCTTGCTGGCGCTCAACACTCAAGGCTTGCGCGGTCTGGGCTAGGGGTTTAATACCATCAGCAGCGTAACGGGCGGCAGCGTTGTAGCGGGCTTCGACATCGGCTTGGCGCACGAGCAGAGCGCCGCTGGCTAGATCATGAGAGAAGACGGTGGGCTTATCGCTCACGGGAATGAGAGCCCGGAGCGCTTTGGTAGCAAGCTGACTGCCCAGTGCGGCGGCGCGGAGCTTGGCCTCGGCGCGGGCAAGGACAGCCTCGGCTCCTTGCACCCCCACCAAGGCACTGCTAGGAATGGTTATGTCACCGCTGGTACGGAGCGCACCGGAATCTTGGAGGTTGTCCAGTGCGGTGTCCAGCCTGCGGCGGGCTTTTGTAGCAAGAGGCACAAAATCCTCAAACTGCTGGTAGTTATGGGCAATCTTAGCAGCACGAAGATGTGCTTCTAAAAAGGGCGGTGGCACTACTCCCTGCCTCACCAGAAGCCGAGTAATATCCTGCTCATTGTCGCGCGGTATCTCCAACGAGAACATGCGGGCTGAAGACGCAAGTTTTGGGGGATTGGCCTCCATGAGATGCTCCCAGAGATTTTCAGTAACAAGTGAGGGAAGAGACTCGTTGTAAGAAACGGTAAACAGGGCATCTCCAAAATAATTTTCTGATGAAATAATTTCTGTGGCGCGGTTGTCGTTACCCTCACTGGAAATCACCAGCCCAAAGAGATCGTCGTAGTGATACAGATAGACCTGGCACCTGCCGTCCTCGTCTTTTATCTTAACGATATTAGATGCCTTAAACTCTCTGCTCGCAGTTAGGGCGGCAAGTTCCGGGAAAGGCTCCTCCCCACAGATGGCTTTCCAGACGCTATGGAGAACTACAAGCCCCTCCGGCTCATCATCGCGCATCAGCAAGTGGCGCACGCGGTCAGGAACTGGTGGCAGGTCAGGCATTCTGGGTTTCTTTCAAGAGCTCTTCAAGCCGCTTACGAATCTCCTCGCGTCTCTGTGGGGTGTCAGGAGGATCATTGTGTGGTTGTGGCGACTCAGGGGTGGACTCCACCTCGGAGTCGGCGTCCCCCATACGCACAGCATCGGCATCTTTCATACGAACAACGCCCCGGCTTGGAACTGCTTTCCTCCAAGCCACCAAATCCACTGCATTCAGCGGGGATGCATTTAGCAGAATCTCAAGTGCAGCAAGCTGGGCCGTATTAGCATCCGCCACACGCCGCTTTACCGCAATTAAAGCATCTCTCACGTTCATTTTTCTACCCTCCATGTACCTGGTTCTGGTCTCTTATTGTGCCATTTTGACACCACAATACCTGCAATGGTTACGGGGTGCAACCAAATCTCCGGTATCCGTGTCCTAAGCAATACTGAGCGGCGCAGGAGCACGGGGAACTGACTCCGGGGCTTTGCTGAGAGGGCCAATGACCGCTGCCGAGGCCACGATGAGCCGCGAGGAGAGGAGTAAGGGCAGCACCGAGAGCGTCCTAAGTACGCAGAGGAACTAGAAATGAGCATTGACGAGAGCACGATGAGCGCCACGGAGGCGACCATCGGCATTGATGAAGCGACGATGAGCACTAGCGAGAGCGCCAAGACCAAGAAGAAGGGCCCGACGCCCGCCGAGCAAGACGTAGAGCTGGCGAATTTCATCTCCCAAAGCCGGGTCACCATCGAGACCATCCTCGCGACCCCCGAGATTCTCGCCCTCCTGCCCAAGCGCTACACCGTCGCCAAGCTCAACGAAGGGCTGGCGCTCCAGAGCACCGCGCAGAACTCGTTTACCGCACGGCAGACCGCCATCGGGGACGAAACAGCGGCCAACACGGCGGTCACCGAGGGGCGCAAAGCCGCCTACGACCGCTATGTCCACTTCCGAGAGACCACACGCGCCGAGTTCCGGGGGCAGGCGGAGCGCCAGGCACTAGGGGTGGTGGGAACGATCCCGGTGGACACGGAGAAGCTCCTCACCCAGGCAAAGGCCAGCTACACTGCTGCCGGGCAGGCTCCCTACGCGACCGCCCTCGAAGACCTTGGCTACGACGCCGCAGGGCGGAGCGCTGCCCTCGCCACGGTCACCACGCTCCAGACTGCCCGCGCTACCCAGGAGATGCGCCGCACCGCCGCCATCGCCGCCACAGCCACCCGCAACGCCGACGCCAAGACCCTGCGGGAGTGGATGCAAGCCCTCCACCGAGTCACCAAAGCCTCCCTCCGCAACCACCCCGAGCTACTCGGCAGGCTCTAGTACACCAAAGGCACCACACCCTCTTCGCAGCGAGGCACGAGCGAAAGCCGGAGAGGGTCGCGCTCTAAGGCGCGGGGAGAGGCTAGGCGCGGGGAGAGGCTAGGCGCGGGGAGAGGCAAAAACGTCGGGGGTTAGGGGGCCACACGCAGCGTCAATCGCGCCACCTCGGGGCGGCAGTTGAAGCGGGGGGCGAGCCAGGGAAGACGCTGGATAAAGGCGAGGCCGATGCCTCGGGAGATATAAGTGGTGAGATTACCACCGGGGTCGTGGCCCAGAATCTCCGTGAGGCGCTTGTGGGAAAACACCCCGCAGTCGAGCAGTCGGCTGAGGGGGTTCTGTGTCTTCCAGGCCCCCACAAGCGGGAAGCGCACCTGGCCGCCATGCGTGTGCCCCGAGAGCATCAAGTCCACGCCCGCACGGGATGCCAGCGCGGCCACTTGCGGCGAGTGGGCAACAAAGAGCGTGAAGCGCTCCGGGGTGAGCTTGGCGAACGTGGTATCGAGGTCGGCGTGGCCGTAGTAAGGGTCGTCGCAGCCCGCAATGGTGACCGTCTCGCCGCGCAGGGTGAGGGGCAGGCTCTCATTGGTGAGCGTGCAGACTCCCGCCTCCGCCAGAAGCGCCTCCAGCCATGCCCGGCGCTCTGGGCGAATCTTGTGCTCCGCATTTCCCCAGACCGCAAACGCAGGCGTGCCGGGAAAGAGCTGTCCGATCTCCGTGGCAAGCCGCACCGCAGGCACCACGCCCCGCGGAGCCCCGATAAAATCGCCCCCCCAGACAATCAAGTCCGGCTTCTCCAGCTCCGCGCAGAGTGCCACCACGCGCCGCTCGCGCTCCCCAAACTCGCCGACGTGGGGGTCGGAGAGAAAGAGAATCGAGAGACCGTCCCAGGCGGCAGGCAGAGTGGGCAAAAAGAGCGTCGGGTGTGTCACCTCCACCAAGAGCGGCTCGATCTTCAGCGCATAAGTCGCCAGCCCCGCCGCCGCGAGCCCGGTTGCCGCTCCGAGAAGTTTCTTGCTCATCGTGAAATTGGTGCCGCCGAAGAAGAGGAAAGAGGCTCCACACGGGCGTGGAGCGTCCGAATTTTCACCACATCGCGGAGCATCTTCAGGCCCGCTTTAAGATAGGCTCCTCGCGTGGCAAAGGCCGCCGCCCCCTCTTGGTGTGCCCAGCGCACGGGAATCTCCGCGACTTTTAGCCCGAGCCGCCGTGCCAGAAAAATCGCCTCCACATCGAAGCTAAAGCCAGCGAGCTGGCAGCGGGAGAAGATCGCCTGCGCCGCATCGCGCGTGAGCA
>NZ_CBAYMC010000328.1:0-3947 GCF_964826245.1 Armatimonas sp.
CGCCTGCCAGCTTGGCGCGATAAGAAGATTCTCAAGTCCCTCTTCGGGGGCCTCGGTAAGGCGCTCAGAGTCGCGGCCACGGCTCCGTCGCCAGCGCCAGCAGACATTGACCGCGATTCGGGAGAGCCAGGCAAAAGGGCTTCCGTAGCCCGTCCATTTCTGGCGATTGCGCCACGCCTCGACGAGAGTCTCTTGCGCCAGGTCTTCGGCGGAGTCTCGGCTTCCAGTCAGGCGTGCACAAAGGCGGATCAGGCGCGTGTGCTCCTGATCAAAAGACGCGACTAGGCTTTTGAATCTCTCCTCTTCCAGCAAATTATGCGCTCCCTTAAAACCACTTCGAAAAAAGCGAGCACCGCAGAACAGTCAGTCCATACTACGATGCTCGGGAGTCATGTCTCATCACTTATTAAGATCACCCAAGCCTGCCTTTGGTTTACAGAGAAATCGAAAATAATAAAAATATCTTCTGGGTATACTTCAAGGCGATGAAGCTTTACACACGCACCGGCGACTCCGGGGAGACGGGGCTCTATGGCGGCGAGCGGGTTCGGAAAGATAGCCTGAGAGTGGCGGCCTACGGGAGCGTAGACGAAGCCAATGCCGCTCTGGGAGTGGCGGCGACGCTGGGGGAGACCATGCGGCTCCAGAAACTTCAGGCGGAGCTTTTTGTGGTGGGCGGTGATCTCGCCACGCCTTTGACTTTAGGGAAGGGAAGCGAGGGCGAGAGCCGCGTCCCCCGTGTTTCGGGGGAAGAGACAGCGTGGCTGGAGCGCGAGATAGATCTCTTAGAAGCTGCGCTAGAGCCGCTTCGGAGCTTTATTTTGCCGGGGGGAACACCTCTGGCGGCGGCGCTGCACCTTGCCCGAACCGTGGTGCGGCGGTCGGAGCGAGCCGTCGTCACGCTCTATGAGGCGGAGCCCGAGCAGACCAACCCGGAGGCGATCCGCTATCTCAACCGCCTCTCTGATTTTTTGTTTTCCCTGGCGCGGTTTGCCAATCAAAGCGCCGGGCAGCCCGATATCCTCTGGAAAAGGAGCGCAAGCTAAAAATAATGGAACGACCAACCGAGGGGCAGCTAGCCCCCGATTTCACTCTCCCTGCCTCAGGCAGTGACGAGAGCATCACGCTCTCCGCGCTACAAGGAAAGCGCGTGGTATTGTTTTTCTACCCCAAAGACGATACCCCAGGGTGCACGGTGGAAGCCTGTGCATTTCGTGATCTGAGTGCCGAGCTCGCTGCCCTAGATGTCGTGGTGCTGGGAATCTCTAAAGACAGCGTCAAGTCGCACGAGAAGTTTGTGAGTAAGTTTGGCCTGACGTTTCCGCTGCTTGCTGATACGGAGACCGAAATTTCGCAAGCGTATGGGGTGTGGGTGCAGAAAATGAACTACGGAAAGCCCTACATGGGCATTGATCGGACGACATTTATTGTGGGAAGTGATGGCACCATTGCGCGTGTTTTTGCCAAAGTAAAACCGGAAGGTCATGCGCAAGAAGTCTTGAAATATTTAAAGGGAGACTAATTTTGCTTTTTCCCTTGACGTAGGTGTGGAAATGTTGGTAGAATAGCTCCGCTTTACTAGGCGCACGTGTGCCTAGATAAAACAGAAAAGGTGGCGATTGGGGCGTGCCGGAACTGCCGGAGGTGGAGACACTGCGACGAGGGCTCGAAAAAGAGTCCGTGGGTCGGAGAATACTCTCCGTCGTGATTGCCAACCCTAAGGTGCTAAAAGGCCAGAGTGAGGTCGAGTTTCGAGATCGCGCTGTCGGGAAGTGTATTGTTGGTGTAAGTCGGCGCGGTAAATACCTCTTCCTGCCGCTTGCGGTAGATAGCTTCTCCTCTCCCTCTTTTACTCTTTGCCTTCATCTGAATATGCGTGGGGCGCTTCGTCTAAAAACGGACGAGGAGCCGCTGGGGAGGTATGGGGTGTTGCGGTTGGGCCTAGATGAAGGCAAGTCGCTACACTTTGACGATATATGGGGCTGGGGAGAGTGTCGTATTGCGGTTGCAGGCGAGTCACTCCCAGAGCTTGGCGAGGAGCCGTTAGGGCCTAGCTGGGATCGCAGAGAGTTTGCAAGGCGACTCTCAACCCGGCGGGTGGCTATTAAGACGGTTCTTTTGGATCAGAAGATTGTCGCAGGCGTGGGGAACATCTACGCCGACGAAGCACTGTTTCGTGCGCAGCTTGCTCCTACACGGGCGGCAGCGGCACTGACAGAGAGCGAGTGTGAGCGGCTGGCAGAGAGCATCTGGCAGACACTTACCGAAGCGGTGGCACAGGGGGGGACACGGGGCGACTACGTGGATCTCTATGGTCAGGTGGGAAGCTATATCCCACAGGTCTATGACCGGGAAGGGGCGGCTTGTCCGCGCTGTACCGCGCCACTGAAAAAAATAAAGCTGGGGGGGAGGGGAACTACCTTCTGCCCAGTATGCCAAAACTGAATAACAAAATACTGGAAATCATGAAAAACTGGTGCAGCTACCTAGTGTAATTGCTGCATCTTGTAGGGAGTTATCGTAGTCTATGTCCGAGGATATGAACGACGCGACGCAGGAAGCTGTTTCTGCGACCGTCACGACCGATGCCACTGAAGTGGAGCAGATGCCGCCGCTCGATCAAATCGAGGTTCCCGGTGGTGGGGGTGATGGAGGAGATTTTGAAAACTCCACCCGTGAGCTGCGAAACGGATCGTTGGTTAAGGGAACAATTGTCCACATTGACTCGGACGGCATTCTCGTAGATGTCGGTACCAAGTCAGAGGGACTTATTCGTCCTAATGAGATCTCGCGTGAGCCGATCGCAAACATGGAAGAAGAGTTCCCCGTGGGGAGCGAGATTCTCGTTGTGGTCCTGGATGAGGATAAGAACGGTGTTCTTCACCTCTCCAAGAAGCGTGCTGACTTCGAGAAGGCTTGGGACCGTGTCCAAGAGTGCCTGAAGTCTGGCGAGATCGTCATGGCGAAGGTCAGCGAGCGCGTCAAGGGCGGGCTCGTGGTTGACTTGGGGATCCGCGGCTTCGTGCCCGCTTCCCATGTCGGCAATGGCAAGCTCAAGAATCTGGATAAGTTCGTGGGAACCGAAGTCCCACTCAAGGTGTTGGAAGTGGATCGGGGCGCACGTAAAGTCGTCCTCTCCAACCGCATTGCCACCGAGCAAGAGCGCGAGAAGCAGAAGCTAGATACGCTCTCTAACCTGGAAGAAGGTCAAGTTCGCGCGGGTATCATCCGCCGCGTCACTGACTACGGTGCGTTTGTGGACTTGGGTGGTATTGATGGTCTCCTGCACGTCTCCGAGATGAGCTGGACCCGTGTTAAGCACCCCTCCGATGTGGTTAAAGTGGGACAAGAAGTTCAGGTGAAGATCCTGCGCCTCGGCTCCAACGAAGGCCGCGTTAGCCTCGGAATGCGCCAGATTCTTCCCGATCCTTGGGAGAGCGTGGCCGAGAAGTACCGGACAGGCGACGTGGTTGAGGGCGAGGTTACACGGCCCGTTCCCTTCGGCGCGTTTGTCTTGCTTGAGGGTGGCATTGAGGGAATTATTCCCAACAGCGAGCTCTCGCATCGTCGTGTGGCACGGGCATCGGATGTCGTTGAGGCAGGCCAGATGGTGCAAGTCAAAGTGGTGGATGTCCGCCCCGACGAGCGCCGCCTGACTCTCTCTCTGCGTGCCATGACGACCCGCGAAGCGGAGCCCGAGCCGCGTGTGGCTGCTGGTCCGATCACCGATGGTACCGCACCTAAGAAGCGCAAGAAGCGCGGTCGTGATGACGATGAGGGCGGTATGACCGGTGGCGGCGGCGGTGGTGGTGACTATCGCCAGTACATGCGCTCCGATCAGTTTGGTGGCCTGACACTGGGGGATATGTTCGGTGACATGTTCAACAAGTCCAAAGGCGGAGCCAAGCGCGAGAAGCGTCGCCGCGTCGAAGACGAGGACGATGATC
>NZ_CBAYMC010000329.1:0-3939 GCF_964826245.1 Armatimonas sp.
CCATCCTCTCCCCCGCATCCGTGCAGGCCGACAATGGCGCGGGGCTACGTGAGGGCATTATCGGCCTGGTCAACAAAGGCGAGCCGCGCAAGCCCGATGACTGGGGTGCGCTCAAAGCGTGGGCGTGGGGCGCGAGCCGTGCGCTGGACTACTTCGAGACCGACAAGGCCGTGAATGCAAAGCGTGTCGCGATTGAGGGGCTCTCGCGCTACGGAAAAGCGGCACTTGTCACCATGGCCTACGAGCCGCGCTTCTCCATTGGCTACATCGGCGATCTTACTTCTCCGTAGCCCGCCAAATACCGTCCCAGTCAGCAGGCGGCGGGTCTTTTTCAAAAGCGAGGGCACGGGCTAGGAGCACCTTTGTAGGCCCATCATCGGGATGGGCCGTAAGAATCGCTTCATAGAGCTGCCGGGCTTGGGCAAAATCGCGCTGAAGGTAGGCTACCAGAGCCTGCTCCGTTTGCGCCACAAGGGCTTGCTTCTCAGGGTCCGCTCCCTCGCGCGAGTCCATCAGCTCAAAAATATGCAGCGCCTCGGTCTTGCCAATCACGGTGAGTATGTCGAGAGGACGTGCTAGAAAGCTTTCTTCCGTCTGCTTTAGAGTCGCCTGGCTCAGCATGATCTTGGTTTTATAGGCCTTGTTCTGGCCTTCGAGCCGCTTGCTTGTATTGACTGTATCGCCCAGAATAGTGTAGTTGTAGCGCACGGCAGAGCCGACCACGCCCAGAATCACCTCGCCGGTGTGAAGCCCGATGCGCATGGAGAGTGACTCGCTCTTAAGCCGATGACGCAGGTCTGTCATGGCGGCCTGTGCCTGGAGCGCAGCGTGGCAGGCACGCTTCGCATGGTCTTTCCCATGGAAGAAGGCCATTACCTCATCGCCGTTGTACTTATCGACCACCCCATGTACGCGCGCAACCTCCTGACTGACTTGCTCCAGGAACGCATTGAGGATCGAAACTGCTTCCTCCGGAGGATGGGACTCTGCAATCGCCGTAAAGTTCGCAAGATCGGCAAAAAACACCGTGACCTCTGTTTGAATCCCGCCGAGTTCGGCCTCCTTACCTGTGGCAATAAGCTGGCGAACATACTCCGTGGGCACGAATCGCTCAAAGCTTCGGAGGCTTGCCTTGAGCCGCTCTAGTCCCTCCCCTAGCTGATTTACTTCGATAATACGCCCCTTGCCCAGGGTGGGTTGGGGAGCCAGCTGCAGGAGGCGTGTCTGCTCCATCTCACGGGCGATCCGACGAAGCCGACGGGCAATTCCCTGGGCGAGCCAGAGGCTGCCTACAATTCCAAGCAGACTGCCCAGTCCAACCCAGTAGAGAGTCGTTCTAAGGCTGGCATCCACACGGCCCGTCAGCTCTTTTTGAGGAGTCAGGGTACAGACCACCCAGCGTGGTGCATTAGGCTCAACAAGCCGCCGCCAGCTGATCATGTAGTCTGCTCCCTTGGACTGGATCTGAGCAATTTGGAGTGAGTCGCCCGGATGCGGGTAGGTGATTCGTGCCAGAGCAACCTTGAGTACCTCCGGGTAGTCGCTACCACTGGCGATGATCTGAGCCCCCTTTTCCTTCTCCTCTACCACAAAACCAAAGCCCGTTTCTCCGAGCCGGACACTGCGAAGAAATCGTGTGATATCTTCAAGGGTGAAGTCCACAGAGACAACACAGCGTAGTTTCTTGGTTTTATCGTAGCGTGGTGTGGCGTAGGTCACCCCGATAATATCGCCGCGCTTGGGGTCTACAAAGCTGTAGGTCTCCGTCCAAGTGGCCTTTTGCGCCTTGACCGCCGCTTTGTAGTAAGGACGAAGCCGGGGATCGTACTTCCAGCGCGGATCGTCGGTGACTTGCTGGCGTGTGCCATCCCGCAGGTGAATAAACTCCTTGCGGTGTGTGATCGCGTTTTTATTGGGAGGAGCACAGTGCTGAATCCGAAGCATGCCATCGTCTAAGCGCTGGAGCTGACAGTAGGCTCCCGTGTTTTCCACCCCGAGCGTCAAGTACGAGACTTCGGGAAGAGCGGCCGTGACATTGTAGAAATCCTCCCCGATACTCTCAAAGTCGGCAAAGTCCAGCCCCGTGGCTTCATGGCGTGCAACAAAGCTCTGGGCAAGCGCACTGGCACTCTGTGCCGTAGCAAGCAGGCGGCTCATGCGCCGCTCGATCACCTGCGATGTTCGTGTAATTACCTGCTGGGAAAGCTCCTCCGAGGTCAGCCGCCACTGGTTGTAGGTACTGATCAGCACCACGAGCAGGGTCGCCGTAAGTGTGGTCAGTGTGGCCGCAGTGATCGTGGTGCGCAGAGAGAGTGCTCGAAATGCCATGCGCTACTCAGACGGCTCGTCGGTGGTGGTGTGTTCCTCAGGAATCTTGAGCTGCTCTGTTGCTTTACACGTCCGCAGCCAGACATTGCGGGGCGGGTTGTCGTAGCCTTTCCAGGTGTAAGGATCCACGCCCGCCACGGGAATCACGCTGCGCCGATCTGCCGTCGCGACGGACTCACCGTCTTTGAGGCTCCAGGGAAGCAGGCTCCAGGCGTTCATGTAGTGGCTGACCAGCACACGCCGGTAGATCTCACTGCGGTTTTTATGCGACTTATGAAGAAGATAGCCGTTAAAGAACACCACGCTCCCGACCGGCACCTCGACTGGCACGGCCAGGCTCTCGTCAAAACCGTAGCTCTCCTGCCCAAAGTCATGCTCTTCCGTATTATTATGATCGCGCTGGGGGTAGAGATAGCCCGGCTTGTGCGAGCCAGGAATCACCCAGAGGCAGCCGTTCTCGATAGTCGCATCGTCGAGCGCGATCCACGCCCCAATGAGGCTTCGGTCACGCGTCGGGATGTAGATCTCGTCCTGGTGCCAGGCTTGCCCCTGAAACGCCGGCGGCTTCACAAAGAGCATAGACTGCATGCACTTGACCGAGCCATCCCAGAACGGCAGGTGCGCCGCCGTGATCTGCGAGAGTGCGCCGCAGATTTTTGCGTGCTTGACATACTTCTCGATCACCGGGCTCACAAAGTGCGGCTGATGAATACAGAGGATTCGTCGTAGCGCCTCGTCGTCGGTGAGCTCCGCAGAGAGTGGCTGAAGATTCTCGCACGGGTAGCCCCCCCGCGCCAGGTGCACCGTGTCACACCGCAGCTCGTCAACTTCTTCGGGAGTGACCAAGCTCTCCAGAACCAAGTAGCCATTCTCGACAAAAAACGCGACTTGGTCGTCGCTTAAAATTCGAGGAACCGCAATCGGGTTCGCCAGCATCGGGGCCGTTTCCATGCCTCTATTGTAGCCGAAAAGCCGCTAGCGCGACTCCTCTTCCTTCGCCGCTTTCTCGTGCTTTTGGTGCTGAAAAAACTCAAAGACCATGGGGAGTACCGAGACGAGAATAATCCCAATCAAGACCAGCTCAAAGTTCTTCTTGACAAAGGGGATATTGCCAAAGAAAAAGCCCGCCGTGACACACAAGCCCACCCATAAAACCGCGCCCGCCACGGAGAAAGCTAAGAAGCGCCCGTAGGTCATTGCGCCCATTCCGGCGACAAACGGCATGAAAGTACGCACGATCGGAACAAAGCGCGCCATGATGATGGCTTTAGGACCGTGTTTAGCGAAAAAATTCTCGGTCTTAATGAGATTCTCGCGCTTGAAGATTTTTGAGTTCGGGTTGTTAAAGAGCCCGCGCCCAAACTTCTTGCCGAGAAAGTAGTTGCAGTTATCCCCAAGTAGTGCCGCCGCCATCAGGAGCGGATAGAGAACCCCGAGCAAGAACGCTGGTTTCTCCCCCGCGGCCAGCGCCCCCACCGTGAAGAGGAGCGAGTCGCCGGGAAGAAAGGGCATCACGACGACGCCGGTCTCAACGAAAATAATCAGAAACAGCCCACCGTATGCCAGTGGCCCCAGAGACTGGAGCCAGGCAATAATCATATTGAGAATCTT
>NZ_CBAYMC010000330.1:0-3920 GCF_964826245.1 Armatimonas sp.
CCGAGAAGATCATGGGCGACTACTTTGCGCAGGGCGGTGGCCGCCGCGAGAAAGTTGTCTTGGCGACCAAGGCCTACAACAAAGTGGGCGACTGGCCCAACGAGGGACGGCTCTCCAAGCTGCGTATCAAAAAAGGCTGCGAGGATAGCCTACGCGCCCTGCAGACCGACTACATTGATCTTTTTCAGATGCACCATATCGACCGCGACTGCCCTTGGGACGAGTGCTGGGAGGCGATGGAGCAGCTCGTACGCGAGGGGAAAGTGCTCTACATCGGCTCGTCGAACTTTGGCGGCTGGCACCTCGCCGCCGCGCAAGAGAACGCCAAGCAGCGCAAGTTTCTTGGGCTTGTCAGCGAGCAGAGCCTCTACAACCTCAACGCCCGCACGGTAGAGCTCGAGGTGATCCCCGCCTGCGAGCACTACGGGCTAGGGCTGATCCCCTGGAGCCCACTCGGCGGTGGCTTGCTGGGAGGTATCTTGCAAAAGCCCACCGAGGGACGGCGCGCCGGGATCAAGCTCGACGAAGCCCTGACCGCTAAGATCACCGCCTGGGAGGCGCTCTGCACGGGCATGGGTGAGAAACCCGCCGATGTCGCGCTGGCGTGGCTCCTGAGCAATAAGATCGTCACCGCCCCGATTATCGGCCCGCGTGACACGGCGCAGCTCGACGGTAGCCTGCGGGCGCTGGAGATCCAGCTCTCCGCCGAGACCCTCAAGAAGCTCGATGAGATCTTCCCGCCCGTCGGCAAAGGCGGCCCCGCCCCCGAAGCCTACGCCTGGTAAGCCATCTCCCCGTGCGCTCGTTCCTCGCTTACGCCCCTCTTCCCGCCGCGGAAGAGGGGTTTGGGGAGATGCACCACTCGCGCCAGATATCGGTCATGGCTGCCACGCCGAACTCTTTAGCATCTTTATGGCTCCCCCGAAAGATGGCGGCGTAGCGGATGTCGGGGCAGGAGTTGGCGACGGCGGTGTGCACGAGCTGATGGTGCGTGATGACCACATCGCCGGGCTCCCCCGTGATCTGAATGGGTTCGGAGCACAGCTCGACGGCACCGATGCCATCCGCGAGATAGGCGGGGCCTTTCTCTTTGAAGACCGTCTCAAACTGCCGGTGCGTCCCCGGCCAGACCGTGAAGTTCCCTGAGTAGGGCTTGGGCAAGTCGGAGAGCAGCACCACAGCCAGCATCGTGAAGCTCCGCGCAAACTCCCCGCGTGGGATGCCGTTGGTTCCCGTTCCCTGGCCATCAATATGCCCTCGTGGCTCCTGCGGCTCGGTATCAGGGCGAGGAAAGCGCAGCGCAATCTGCGCGCTGGAGGCGAGCAGTAAGTTCCCCTCACCCACCAGCTGCTCACACGCGGTAAAGACCGGGGTTTTGTTGAAGAGATCGGTGAGCACAAGCTCACGCGTGATGCTGCGGCAGTAGGTCTGCGCCCGGTAGGTGTTGAGCTCGTCGGGGGGCATTCCATACTCGCCCATATGATGGTTAATCGCCTGCCGCGCCGCGTCCACCATCACGCGTGGCACCATGCCTTTAAGCACCAGATAGCCGTCGTCGTGCATCTGTTGAAGTTGAACAGAGTTGAGTTTCATGACAAATCGTTCGTCAAAAACTTTCCGGATTCCTGCCCCGCGCCGGAGTGTCTGAGCATGACACTTCAAGAAACTATCGCGCTCGCCGAGTCCCCCACGACCTGTCTTGAGACGCTGTTTTCTCTCTACCGCGACCTTCGCCACATCCCTGAATGGCATCGCTCCAAGATCCGAAAAAAGATCGCAGGCAACCCCAATATCCCTGCAGCATTGGTTACAGTGATCACACACTGGCACGGGCGCGAGCTCTTCCAAAACCCCGTCCTTCCTTTGCTCCTCATGGAGACACCTGACCTATTTCGGATGGCGAACGGCCGCAATCTCTACCGTCTGCTCTCGTGGGAAGAGACTCCGAAGTTCGTGCTCAATGTGCTTTCTCAGCACCACGATGCCCTCGTTGCACAGGAAGCGCAGTACCATGTCGGCTTGCACGGGGAGTACGCAGATGACTCCTGGATAGACGAGGTCAAAGATGCCTTGTATTCCTCGGCGTGTGAGACGCAGGAATACAAGTGGATGCAGTACTGGCATATGTGTGAGGCTCTCCCTTCCTGGCTCACGCAGCGCCTGGGCTGGCGCCCCCTGCCACGCCCAATCCAAACAGCTCGCATCCACCCCCATGTTACTGAACCCGCTCCCACCGAGCACGAAGCCAGTCAGCTAGAGCAGCTCACCAGCGATGAGTTGCTCACGTTAGCACAGCATCCTGGCCAGCACCCCGATCGCTTACGAATTCTAATCGAGATGTATAAAACATTTCGCTACGACGGTAACTACTGGAAAGTGTACTATGCGATATGGAATCACCCCAATTTCCCACAGGACTTACTCCGCTCAGGACGCTACTACACAGAAATCTCTTACTATGATATGAGCATTATTGAGGAGCAAGTCGAGCAGTCTCAAGGAAACGTACTTTCCTCTCTAGTAGAAAAGTTGATAGGGCACAACGATGCCAGCCTTGCCCTCTGCCAAAGGGCTCTTCTACGCTTGGTCGCCAGTCCTCCCTCCTTCTGTTACTTTCCTCCTTCTGTTACCTTCCTTGCTCTTCTACGAGCGGACGATGCCAGCCAGATTCGTTTTTCAGAGCCTGATCTCTGGTGGCACGAGCGCCTAGCGGCGGCGCTCCACCCAGGCACCCATCCCGACGTTCGTGCCTATATTGCCAAAGACTCCCATCGCTGGGTGCGTGCCGCTGCACGTGCCGCCCAAGCGGACCCGAATACCTGGAAACGGTTCTGGGAGTAGGAGAGAGACAATGACACCTCAAGAGCGCACCGCATACCCCGACACACCACCCGACGAGCTTCGTGCCTTGGCGCGGCGCTACCCCGTCGCGTTTGCCGGAGAAGCAACCGAGCCTTGGACGGGAAAGTGCCGCGCCAGCACAAGTGCGTCCACTCTCCACCAGCCCAAGCGTGACGGCAACCGCTACGTGCGGGCGGCGGCGCAAAATCGGCTTGATGATCCGGGGTGGGAGTTCCGTCCTGAAGCTATTTCGCGGAGTATGAATGTATGACACCACGCGAGCTTCGTACCTACTTAGACCGGCTGGTTGCCGAGCGGCTTTTTCTTTCGGTGATGCTCTGGGGGCCGCCGGGGGTGGGTAAATCGTCGATAGTGGCCCAGGTGGCGGCAAGCCAAGGGCTGGATTTTGTGGACGTGCGCCTCTCGCAGCTTGCGCCCACGGACCTGCGCGGCCTGCCGGTGCCCGACCACGAGAGCCGCGTCTCCCGGTGGTTTGCGCCGGAGTTTCTGCCGCAAACGTCGGGGCGCGGAGGGATTCTCTTTCTCGATGAGCTGAACATGGCACCGCCGACGATGCAAGGGATCGCGCAGCAGCTGATTCTGGATCGCAAAGTCGGCTCATATGCCGTCCCCGACGGCTGGTTTATCTGGGCGGCGGGCAACCGCAAGGAGGATCGGGCGGCGGTCTTTGAGATGCCCGCGCCTCTGGCCAATCGTTTTCTGCATCTCTCGGTCGGGCCGGACATGGACAGCTTCAAGGCCTGGGCGCTGGAGCGCGGCGTGACCGAGGAGATCATTGCGTTTCTGGCGTTTCGTCCTAGCCTGCTTCACAAGCCCGATCCTCAGCAGCCCGCGTGGCCATCGCCGCGCTCGTGGGAGCTGGCGGGGAAGCTCTTTGTAGCGCGGCTGGATATCGCCCCTGCGGTCGGTGAGGGGGCGGCGGCGGAGCTGGATGCCTACAAGAAAATCTACCGCGAGCTGCCGAGTTTAGAGGTGATCTTGAGCGGCAAGGGAAGCAAGCTCCCCTACCCCGACGAGCCCAGTGTGCGCTACGCCGTCGCCATCGGCCTCACCGCGCG
>NZ_CBAYMC010000331.1:0-3914 GCF_964826245.1 Armatimonas sp.
CACTGACACTCAGGACATGACCACGGCTTCCCTGATTGAGGCAGCAAAGAATGCACACTTCTTCCGTTTCCGGACACTCTAGTTCTATAATTTTCTCGTCTTGCATGAGCCAAACGCCTCAGAGACCAGTACAATGTATCAGATACTCACCCGGGGAGCAATACCTCCGACTAAAAAAGTCGGCGATATTTTTTATCGGTGGAGGCATACTTTTTTTCTTAATGTATGCAACCTATGTGCCGCTCGCGTGTCCGAGGAACTACACCACCTCGATACGGAGAGGAAGATGGATGCGATTCAGGTGTTAAGAAGCGGTAAAGGACAGACACTGGCTCCTGCAGTAAGTGCAGGGGTGGGCGGGACAACCCTGCGAGCGCCCGACCCCGATGCGGCTCTGGTACGGCGCGTCAACGCCGGGGAGCTGGCGGCGTTCGAGGTGCTTTTTCGGAAGTACCAGACTCCGATCTTCAACATGATCACGCGTATGGTTCGGGGAGAAGAGGCATATGATATCACCCAAGAAGTCTTTCTAAGAGCCTTCAAGGCGATTAAAAACTTCCGGGGCGATTCTAAGTTCTCAACCTGGCTCTACACGATTGCACGCCATACTTGCTTGAACCATCTGCGCCATAAAAATGTCTTATCAGAAGGCTCGCTCGAAGAAGCTCAGGACGACCACCCTGGCAATGAGCCCATTGATGAGAGCATGAATGTCGCTCGTATCTCTGAGGTGCGTGAACTGCAGCGCGTGGTAGATGAGGTCTTAGCAACACTGCCCGCCGAACCGAGGATGCTCTTGATACTGAGAGATTTTGAACAGCTTAGCTACGATGAAATTTCGCACGTGACGCAACTTTCTATCGTGAATGTGAAGTCTAAGATACACCGCGCCCGGCAGGTTTTTAAGAAGCGCTTTCAGCCACACCTCGCTCTCCTAGACGGGGGGATCGGACGATGAACCGTAGGGATACTATGAACAGCAAGCAACTCGACTATGACACGCTCCCTGATTTTTTAGATGGGGCTCTTTCCGTAGAGAAGCGGCAGGAGTTTGAAAAAGCGATGCAGGGCGATCCGGCTCTGGCACGGGAAACCGAGGAACTCTCTCAGGTTTTGGCACTGCTCCACCAGCTCCCTCAGCGTGAGCCGGTGATAGATGTCTGGCCAGAGCTAGAGCCCAAGCTGATCCAGCACCAGCTTGAGGAGCGCATGGGATTGTTTGCGAGGTGGCGCTTTCGTGGCGTCCGATTTCTCTCGAACTTTGCCTCCGGAGCGATTCTCTTCACGCACGCCGTGGCGCTGAACACGGAGACCAAGATGCGCAAGTACGTCATGCCCGGCTCACTAACCTCGGGTGAGGAGGGCTAGGGTGGGGTTTCTGGCATGGTGGACACAGGCGGAGGCGTTTATCGCGCAGCCCTGGGTGACGATTCTGCTCCTGGTGGCGGCGTGTCTCCTGCTGTTTCATGACCTCCTCACCCCGCTGACCTGGGGGCTGACAGGCAACCTTAGTGTCATCTTTTTTGCACTGGTGTTGCTCTCGCATGCGGTGAGTGGTATGGGCTTGGCCGTTCTGATTGGGGGAGTGGCCCTGCTTCTGATCGAGACACACTTGCTGCCGGGGCGGGGGATTGCGGCCTTTGTGGGCTTTGGCCTGATCTTTGGGGGAATGTATCTCTCACTCACAGGGGGCGCGCAGCATCCCAGCACGGGTTTCTCTCTCGCAGTCGCCGCCGTTGTGACCATCTTCTCCATCGTGACTTTTCTCGCCTACCTGCCCAAGTCCCCGGTCTGGAAGCAGCTAGGCCGCGAGCTCTATGCCCAGTCGGTTGGTGTAGAGATGCCCCGCGATCTTTCCCAAGACTGGCTCGGCAAGCGCGGTCAAGTCGCCACCGCCCTGCGCCCCGTCGGAGTGGTTCTGATCGAAGGCCGCCAGCTCACCGTCGTCACGGAGGGCGATTTCTTAGAGCCCGGCGTCGAAGTCCAGATCACCGAGATCGTCGGCGATAGGATCGTCGTTGATCCTGTCGCTGCACTCGTGGCTTAGAACCAGCCGCGCATCTTTTCCATGAGGCTGTAAGACGTCATGTCCAGATGCAGCGGCGTGACGGCGATGTAGCCCTCCGCCGTGACCGCGCTATCCGTGCCTTCGGGGGCGGGCTCTTCGCTGGGCAGGCCACCCAGCCAGTAGTAGGCCCCGCCGCGTGGGTCGAGGCGCTTCTCCATCCGGTCTTTGTAGCGCCGCTCGCTCTTGGCGGCGATCTTGACGCCCTTGATCTGATCTTCTGGCAAGTTTGGTACGTTCACATTGAGCAGGGAGTTGCGCGGCAGGCCGTTGGCGACGACTTTAGGCACCAGCTCACGGGCGATAAAGCGAGCGGCGGTGTCGTAGTGCAGATCAGGGCCGAAGCTGGCGGTCGAGACGGCAATCGCGGGAAAGCCGAGGATCACGGCCTCCATCGCCGCGGCCACCGTGCCCGAGTAGATCACGTCCCAGCCGAGGTTCGGTCCGTGGTTAATCCCAGAGATCACCAAGTCCACACCACTCTCCGCACAGATCGCATCCAGCCCGAGTAGTGCGCAGTCTGCAGGCGTTCCCGACACGGCCCAGCCGATACTGCCATCAGGAAGGCGGGTCTCCACGGCACGGAGTGGCTTGTGAAGCGTGATCGCATGGCTTGCCGCCGAGCGGGGCCGATCCGGCGCACAGACCGTCACCAAGTAACCTTCGTCGCCGAGGGCTTTCTTGAGCGCGAGAATACCCGGGGCAAAGATGCCGTCGTCGTTGGAGAGAAGAATACGCAAAGACATAACGAGCCAGTATACCCGGCTAGGTGGCTCTACGGGGCGGCGGAAAACGCCACGCGACTGTAGATTTCCGCTAGGGGGAGTGTCACCGAAAGCGCGGGAAGCTCCGCCGAGGCATCAAGGCCCGTGAACTCACGAACACGCCACGTGGTGCCCTCTTCTCGTGTCCAAACTTCGACCCAGGGGTGATCCTGAGCCACTAAGCAGAGCGTCTGGAGCGACTCGCGCTGGCGATAGAGGCGCGCTTTCTCCCCAAGATCAAAGTTGCTGGTGGACTCCGAGAGAACCTCAAAGATCGCGGCAGGGTTAGCCAGTGTGTCCACATCAGCATCTGTGAAGACCAAATCGCCACAGACGACAGTAATATCAGGGTAGACATAGCGGGTTTCAGAAAGCTGAACACGCATGTCTGAGGTCATAGGCTCGCAGTGCTCTGGGGAGAGCTGATTTTCTAGGGATCGTAAAATGCTGCGAACAATCCGATCATGTTCTATAGATACACCAGGCATGGGGAGCAGCTCTCCGTCAATATACTCACTCTTCGTCTCCGCGAGGCGCTCCTGAAGTAGGTACTGAGTGGGTGTCAGCATCGTTGAAGGTTGCGTAGCATGTTCGGCAACGGGCATAAAAGTATTGTATCAGGCTGGGGTACTATGAATAAAGAGGTTAACGTATCATGACAATTCGGGAGCGTACAGAGCAGTGGGAGCGGGAGTTTCTTTCTGAGTTTGCGACCAAATCCGCAGACTCACGGGGACGGCAGCGGCCTGAAGAAACGGATCCCATTCGCACGGCGTTCCAGCGAGATCGTGATCGGGTGCTCCACTCGAAGGCGTTTCGACGGCTGAAGCACAAGACCCAAGTCTTTCTTGACCCGGAAGAAGACCACTACCGAACGCGCCTGACACATACGCTGGAAGTAGCGCAGATCAGCCGCACGGTTGCACGGGCACTGCGCCTCAATGAGGACTTAGTGGAGGCGATTGCGCTAGCCCACGACTTAGGGCACCCGCCGTTTGGTCATGAGGGCGAGCAGGCGCTAGACGATGTGGTTCGCGAGTACGCCCCCGAGATGCACTTTCTTCACTACGAGCAGAGCCTGCGTG
>NZ_CBAYMC010000332.1:0-3897 GCF_964826245.1 Armatimonas sp.
CCCGTTTTGCTAAACTCCCCTAGCCATCATGCGCCCCTAAGATTTTTATGCACAGCGGCTCGCCGTGTATTCTCATCCCTAGTTCACATCAATCCGAATTACTTTGGAGAAATCCGCCACTGCCAGATGCTCTCGTCGAATCAGCCAATTGTGGGTAAACACCCCGCCGCTAAACTCTGACTCCTTGAACAGGCAAACCCAGTCACGATACGTTTGCCGTCGCCCTTCAGTGGAAAGCTCACGCATAGGTCGCCCGGTATAGATCTCCTCACACAACGGCTCCAACTCTCCCTGGTAGTCATCAGGATGCCCCAGAAGCTGCGTGTCACCATTTCGCATGTCCTCAATTATATTAAACTCTAGCTTCGCACCTGGATAATCTCCTCCACAAGGGGCACTCCAACACGGCCAGTATTGAACACTCGTTTCACTATGCCCCGTAAAGTGGCCTTCAGGAAACTCCCGTCGTTTTAGGGATGCGAGTTCGGGGAAGTAGAAAACCCCGCAAGCACCAATCTGATTCCTTCCCTCCCCATACAGGCTCAAGAAAAACGAAATGAGACCAGATGCAGGTAACTGCTTCTCAACATCGAAACGTGCAGCTTCCTCCAGATTGAATTGCGCTACAAATCCCCAAGGTTGATCAGATTGGTCACACGGCCAGGAAAACTCGGGAGGCAGATCCGGTTTTCCGTAGCGCTTGGAGCCACCGGTAGGAATGGCATCTCCACGAAGTCCATAGTCCAAAAGATCAATGGCAGGCACAATCACTGTATCCAGCTCAGCCAGCAAAGTTTCCATACCTGCGGCAACAATCGCCTCATGAATCTCAGCACGCGTTTTCATCTTCTAGTTCACAGCAAACGTAATTGTCTTTGAAAAATCCACCTGGGCGAGATCGTTGCGGCGGATGTGGCAATTTAACGTGAAGACACCTCCCGCACAGTCGGCGTCTTTGAGTAGACAGAGCCAGTTCTGATAGGAGGCAAGTTCGACCTGGTTCAAGAGGGCACAGTAGTTCTCCGGGCGGTTTTCAAAACAGTTCTTGACCACACCCAGATAGGCAAGTTCACACTCCGGCTCATGGTCTCCCTGGTAGTCGTCGGCGTGCCCCAATAAGTGACTCCCAGACTCCACGCAGTGGTGGAGCGGATCACCTGGTGCCCCCTCACCCCAGTCGTAGAGCACATCAGCCACGGACTCAAATGCTTCCCGAGCCTCGGTGTTCTTTCCGAGAAACTCTAATTTCCCAGAAGATTGGTAGTTGGGAACCGACCAAGTCGAGCGAAAGTAAAGCAGTTCAGCAATATCCTCCGAGCCGCGACGCTCCAGCAACAGGCCAGGAGGAAAGTAATACACAGGATCGCCGTCAATATCGCCTAGGCCAAATTCGTCACGAAGGAAAAAGCTCAGCATCCCGACCTCAGGCAAGAGTTTCTCGGTATCGAAAACGGCTACTTCCGCTAGATTAATCTGACATAAAAATGGACAGGGTTTCCCATCACGCTCTGGCCAGACGAATTCGGGGGGGAGATCGGGTGCACCCCATCGCTTCGATTGTCCCACGGCAAGTGTCGCATCGGAGCAATGGTAGGATTTTACAAGGATTGCAGGGCGAACGAGCGGCTCTAGCTGCGGCCAGAACGATTCTAATCCTGCTTCATCAAACCGCTCCCGGAGCATCTCTTTGGTAACATGCGCCATGCCACATTTTACAACAAAAGCCTCTCTTCCCGGCGAGGCACGAGCCATTAGGGGAAGAGAGGTGGCGAGCCCTAGCGAGCCGGAGAGATGGCCCTACCCATCTTGTCCCCCACTCACTCCTGCGTGCAGTGGCTCGTAGCAGGAGTAGTAGTAGGGAGTTTTGGCCTCAAACTCGGCGGCGCAGGTGTCCACGATCTTGAAGGTCGGGATGATTCCAGCAGCCTTACGGCGGTTGCGAATGTCAAGCTCTACTTGCCCCGTCAGCTCGGCGATCGTACGATCAGGGAAGCCTAGAGACTTTGCCTCGGCGAGGAGCGCATTGTCGAGGCTTGCGCCCGCTTGCTCTAGCCGAAGTTCCATGTCCACCAGGTTCTTGATCTTCACCAAGAACCATGGATCGTAGTGTGCTAGGTTGGCAATTTCCTCGACCAGCATCCCCCGACGGAAAGCTTCCGCGATGGCGAAGAGGCGCTCGTCGGTGGCGACCCGGAGCAGGTTTTCGAGCTGCATCTCGCTCCAGCCTGAGGCGTGCCGGTAGCGCAGGCTATGAACGCCGATTTCGAGCGAGCGCACGGCTTTCATGAGCGCACTCTCGAACGACCGATCCAGTGCCATCACCTCGCCTGTGGCCTTCATCTGGGTGGTGATGCGCCGATCTGCGCTGACAAACTTATCAAAGGGCCAGCGGGGAATCTTCACCACGCAGTAGTCGAGCGCGGGCTCGAAGCAGGCGAGGGTCTTACCGGTCACTTTGTTCTCGATCTCATCAAGGTGCAAGCCAATGGCGATCTTGGCAGCGGTGCGGGCAATCGGGTAGCCCGTGGCTTTACTGGCCAGCGCCGATGAGCGTGAGACTCTCGGGTTCACCTCGATAATATAGTAATCAAAGCTCTTGGGATCAAGCGACATCTGGACATTACAGCCCCCCTCGATCCCCAGCGCCCGGATAATCTTGAGGCTTGCCGTGCGGAGCATCTGGTACTCTTTGTCCGAGAGGGTCTGCGACGGCGCGACGACGATAGAGTCTCCCGTGTGGACGCCCATTGGGTCCAGGTTCTCCATGTTGCAGATCGTGATACAGGTGTCGTTGGCATCGCGCATGACCTCGTACTCGATCTCTTTCCAGCCATTGAGGTAGCGCTCCACCATCACCTGGTTCACCGGCGAGAGGCGCATCCCTCGGCGCGCGATCTCCAGCATTTCGTCCACGGTGGGCGCAATTCCCCCGCCGGAGCCACCAAGCGTGTAGGCAGGACGAATGATCAGCGGCCACGGCAGGCCCTCTTGCTTGGCGAGTTCGAGGAGCGACTCCTCCGAGTCAATGATCCAGCTCTCAGGGACAGGCTCACCAATGCGCCGCATGAGCGAGCGGAACTCCTCGCGGTCCTCGGCCATCTGGATCGAGCGGAGCTGCGTTCCCAGGAGCTTGACATTGAACTCTTCGAGAATCCCTAGCTCCGCGAGCTTGGCCGCCATGTTCAGACCCGTCTGCCCTCCCAGTGTGGGAACGAGGCCGTCGGGGCGCTCGCGCTCGATGATCTTGCGCAGGAACTCCGGGGTCAGCGGCTCGATATAGACTCTATCGGCCATCTCGACATCGGTCATGATGGTCGCCGGGTTGGAGTTGACCAAGACCACCGAGCAGCCCTCCTCACGGAGCGCACGGCACGCCTGCGCCCCCGCGTAGTCAAACTCGGCGGCCTGACCGATCACGATCGGCCCGGAGCCGATCACCATTACCTTCTTAATTGCTGGATCTTTTGGCATTTCTTTTCCTCGTCAGGAGTATTCCTGTAATAATCAAGCCGCCCCCTAGCACGTGCCAAAGGGTGATGGGCTCATGAATCAGTGCAAATGCGCCCAGTGCAGCAGCAAAGGGCAGGGCATACATGGCGCTGGTGGCGGCGACGGTTCCCACTTTACCGACCGCGGCGTTCCAGGCGACAAATCCAAAGAGTGTGGTGGGTACAGCGGTCCAGAAGACGGCGAGCCAGGTCTGGGGGGCGACAGCGGCCCAAGCAAACGAGCTTCCCCGCCACAGGACATACGGCAGGCTCCAGAGTGCCCCGAAGCCGACATTGCCGAGCGTGACTTTCAGAGCAGGCGTCGTGGCGAGCTGCTTGCCCAGAAGCGTCAGAAATCCGCCGTGTAGCGCGGCGCGAAGAAGCGCCATTGTATCGCCGCGCCAGGTTG
>NZ_CBAYMC010000333.1:0-3877 GCF_964826245.1 Armatimonas sp.
TCCTCGCCGCCGAGGGGGAAGTCTTTGCGCAACGGATGACCCACCCAGTCGTCGGGCATTAGGATACGGCGCAGGTCGGCGTGGTGGTTAAACGAGATTCCCAGCATGTCGTAGATCTCGCGCTCAGGCCACTCCGCCGCAAGCCAGACGCCACTGGTCGTGTCAATCGTCGGGTCATCCTCACTCACCTGGGCCTTGATCACGATCCGCTTGTAGGTCTTGAGGGAGTAGAGGCTGTAAATAACTTCAAAGCGCGGCTCGGTCCCAAAGCCGAGCAGGTCCACGCCAAAGATATCGGAGACCAGCTTGTACTCCAGCGACGTATGATCGCGCAGCACGGTGAGCAGGCCGACGATGCGCTCTTTGCGAACCGTGAGAAAGTCCTGGCCCCGGAAGCGCTTGCTAGCGACGATCTCCGCGCCGTAGCCTGCCTCCACGAGAGCCTTGACCTCAGGCGAGTCCTCGACCGTGAGATTGGACTCAGCAAGGCGTGTTAGATCGGCCTTAAAAGTCCGCTCGCGAATCGCCAGATCCGAGCCTGATAAACCCAGACGAACATCAACGTCTACCATTTTCTCTTAATATCTCTCGCTAAAGCGCTCTTTGTCAATTTTTTTCTGAAGCTCCATGACAGCATGGATCAGCGCATCAGGGCTTGGGGGGCAGCCGGGGACGTAAATATCCACGGGGACGATCTGGTCCACACCTTGGACGACCGCGTAGTTGTTGAAGACACCGCCATTACTGGCGCAGTCACCCATCGCGATCACCCACTTGGGGTCGGGCATCTGGTCGTAGACTTGGCGCAAGACCGGGGCCATTTTCTTGCAGACGCGCCCACTGACGATCATCAGGTCCGCCTGGCGCGGCGAGGCACGAAACGCCTCGGAGCCGAAGCGCGACATGTCGAAGCGGCTGTCGGTGGAGGCCATCATCTCGATGGCACAGCAGGCAAGCCCAAAAGTGGCGGGCCAGAGGGAGTTTTTACGCCCCCAGTTCACCATCTTGTTTAGCGACGCCGTCAAAAACGGCTGGTCAGTTTCCTGGCTCATGTTCTAAAATTCCTAGCCCCACTCGAAGGCGCCACGACGCCAGATATAGATGTAGCCGACAAACAAAATGGCCACGAAGGTTACCATCTCCGCTAAGTTAAAGAGCATCATGCCTCCACTCGCCCCGTAGGTTACCGCCCAGGGGTAGAGGAAGACCGTCTCAATATCGAAGACAATAAAGAGCATGGCGATGAGATAGAACTTGATCGGGAAGCGCTCTCGCGCCGAGCCGATAGGCGTCACGCCGCACTCGTAAGGGCTGTTTTTTTGCGGCGAAGGACGGCGTGGCCCGAGAACGGCAGAGAGCAAGATAAAGACCGCCGAGAGCACAACGGCGACAAGCCCCATCACCAGTACCGGAATGTAGGAGTTTAGCATGGCATTATTTCTGGGCGATCACGGTCGCCTGACTTTGCGAAGTTTATCACAAACCGCTCTGTAAAATCAATTGCCATCCGTTTTCTCCATCAGTGTTTTTGGAAGAAACGGGATCACTAAGAGCACCAGCGCCGTTGTACCTGCGTTGAGCCAGATGAGGTGGGAGAAGTCAAAGCCATACTTAGTGAACAGCGTCGAGCCGACCCAGTCCGAAAGAGAGTTGGTCAGGTTCCAGACACTCATCATGATCGAGTACCCTAACGCCTCGCTGCCCTTAGGAGTTCCCCGTGCGGCCAGATCATAGACTGGCAGGATCGCTAGGGTTTGGGTGATTCCCTCTAAGGCCGTGATCGCCACTGCCGTCGCGGGTGACTTGTAGAAGTGGTAGAAGAGTGTCCCCAGTGCATGGACGATAATACTTGCTACCAGTAGGGTTTTCATATTGCCCTTCTGGCAGAACTTATGGTAGGCCGTTGCGGTGAGTAGCCCGAACGCCGCCCCGACCAGAGTGAGGTTGCCCAGAAACTGCTTCGAGAGCCCCAGCGTGTTGGTCTGAAAGAAAAACAGCGGCGTATTAAAGCCTGGCGAGGCGGCGATGAGAAAGATCATGAGCGCTGCCGAGAGCACCACTTTACTCTTGACCAACCCGCGAAGCTGCTCGCCTGTCTGTCGCCAGAGGTCTTTGTTGAGAGTGGCTTTCTGCGGCTCCTTCAGCCAGAACCAGACAATCGGGATCAGCGCAAAGTGGAGGGTCGCCGAGAGGCTTAGGGTGAGCAGGAGAGGGAACTTGGCCAGAAAGCCCCCGAGCGGCCCGCCCGCCAGTGCGCCTAGCCGAAACATCCCGATCCGCTGCGCCGTGAGCCGTCCGGCGGCGGCAAAGCGCTGGGCCGTCTCGACCATCACGCCCCCAAATGTCGTGGAGATGATCATCACCATGGTGTAGGTCGTGGCGAAGACCCCGAGCATCAGGTTGTAGTTGCGGGGGACGCTTCCTAAGATCAGCCACCCGATGCCGCAGAGAAATAGGCTCAGAATCAAATACCAGCGGCGGCGCGTGCCAAACAGCGGCACGCTATCGGTGAGAATCCCCGCCAGTGGCTTGATATAGTTGCTAAAGACTCCCAGCGCAAAAAACGCCGAGATCTGCTGCGCATTGAGCCCCAGCTCCTCTTTAAGCACGAACTTCAGCGGTAGGTCGTAGATGGCATAGGCGATATTGGTCAGCCCCCAGCCCAGCGCGAGGAGCAGCGCCATGCGGGAAAATCCAGGAGGGGAGGCGACATCAGTGTCTTTTGCATTCATGCTGGATTGTACGCTAAAAACAGGCTTCGGAAAAACTTAATCCAAAACGGGGTAAGTGCGCGTAAAATAGCACCATGAAGAAGCTCGCAAGTGTTTTGCTCTCCGTCGGAGTTGCAGGTGGTGGTCTCTGGCTCGCCCGCGCCCGACAGACCCGTGTCTCTGCTCCGTTGCCAGTGCCTCTTGCCAATGGTAAGCGCATCACCCCGCTGGGGGAGCAGGTCAATGTTGGCTCTTTCCCGACCACGCTCCTGCCCTCGCCCGATGGAAAGTATGTGATTGTCAGCAGTCTGGGCGCTCGCTCGCAGCTCACGGTTTTAGATGCCAAGACCGGAAAAGTGGTAAGTACGCTCGCTCCCAAGGCTATTGGCAACAAGAAACCGGGCCTGTACTTTGGGCTTGCCTTTGTGGGAAATACTCTCTATGCAGCGCGTGGCTCCGATGATGTGGTGAGCACGCTCCAGCTCTCCCCTGAGGGGACTCTTTCGGAGATGGAAAGTGTGCTACAGGTGCCCAAAGCAGCAGGCGTGGCGGCGGGCGCGGGTTATGTGGCGGTCACGAGCAGTGAGGGCGACCCAAAGAACGGCCTCAAGGGGAGCATGACGCTTTTGGATCCACGGGGCACGCCGAAGAAAATTGGCCTGCCGGGCTACCCACTCGGGGTGGCGTATGCCAGCGGGAAGTTCTATGTCGCCAGCGAGCAAGCCGGTGGCGTGGATGTCATAGACCCCGTGCTAGGGCAAGTGCTACGGCGCATCGAGACAGGTGCGCAGAGCACTAGTTTATTGGTGGATGGCACGCGGCTCTTCGTGGCCAATGCGGGCTCGGACACGGTGAGCGTGGTGGATACGGCGACGGATAGAGTCACCAAGACGATTCTGCTGCGCCCGGCTGAGGCGCGAGGGATTCCTGGGGTGACGCCGCTGGGGATGGCTCTCGCCCCCCCCGCCCCCAAGACTGGGGGAGCCCGTGTTCTCTATGTGGCCTGCGCCGATCTGAATGCGGTGGCGGTTGTTGATCTGAGCTCCGGGAGCCTGCGTGGCTACTTGCCTGCGGGCTGGTACCCGACCGCTGTGGCTTACACGGGCTCCCCCAGTCTTGGGGGCGGGGGGGGCGGTGGCTTGCTGGTCGCCAATGCAAAAGGCGTG
>NZ_CBAYMC010000334.1:0-3862 GCF_964826245.1 Armatimonas sp.
GGGATCGAGACTGAGTTCGGGTGCATGGTGCGCGATGACGCGGCGGGGACACCAGAGCAGGTTGTCGAGGCGGTCAAGAACCACTGTTTTTATCAGAAGCACTGGGGCCTGATTGACCTGCACGCGCGAGACTACTCCTTTGAGCCTGCGCGGAGTGGGGGATTTCTTCTCAATGGGGGCCGTCTCTATATTGATGCGGTAGGCGACCATGAGGAGTATGCTACCCCGGAGTGTACGGATATCTTCGATGTCTGCCGCTACAATAAGGCGGGGCAGTGGATTGTCCAGAGCCTGCTCAACGATCTTGGGCTCTCGGAGACGGCCTCGTTTCATAACAACTCGGTGGATCACTTTGGGGGCCATACGTTTGGCTGTCATGAGAACTACTTGGTCGAGATGCACGATGAGGACTTCTTTCGGGCGAGCTTCAACTATCTCTTGCCGTTCTTAGTCACCCGTCAGATCTTTGCGGGCGTCGGGCGCGTGGGCGGGCACCGGCTTAATTTTTCGTCCATGAAGAACTCGGTGATGACGATCTCCGATTACGATGTGGACTACCAGTGGGTGAGCAATTTCTATGGCGTTGAGATTGACCCGACGGTAGATTTCCAGCTCTCTCAGCGCGCCGATCATATTGTGAAGACCATTAGTAGCCGTGTGCGCTTCAATCGCGCCATTATCAACCCCAAGTGGGATAGCTACTACAACTTCTCGAATCTCCACCGCCTGCATATTCTCTACGGTGAGGGCAATATGTCCGACTACGCCACCGCACTGAAAGTTGGGACGACGTGTGTGGTGCTCTCGCTGGTCGAAGATGGCCTGCTGGGCACCGAGGTCGAGATCCGCGACCCGCTCGAGACCCTGCGCTCCGTCAGCCGTGACCCAAGCTGGAAGTGGCTGGTGAAGCGCAAGGCGGGGGGGACGATCAAGGCGGTGGATCTCCAGCGCATCTACCTGGAAGCGGGTAAGAAGCGCCTCGCGGGGGTGGACACGCAGACCGACTGGGTGCTCCGTGAGTGGGAAGCGACTCTTGATGCCCTGGAGTCCGATCCGATGACCTTGGCCAATAAGCTCGACTGGGTCGCTAAGCACAAGATGTACACCGAGTTCATGAAGTCGGAAGGCGTCGGCTGGCACGACGATGTGATGCAGAGCTTGGATATCGAGTATCACAACGCCAACCGTAGTCAGAGCCTCTTCTATGGCCTAGAGGAGCTTGGTGAGATGGAGCGCCTGGTCACCGATGCTGAGATCGCCGAGGCTACGGTCGCTGCGCCACAGAACACCCGCGCCGCCGCTCGCGCTGATATTATCAAGAAACTTCTGGATAAAAAGTCCAAGGACTACGTCATTGACTGGGACTTGGTCTATTTGGCTAAAAACCGTCATCTTGATCTCAAAAACCCCTTCGACACCTACCTGAAAGAGGCAGAGAGCTTCACCAAGGGCATATAACCGATGCGGAAAACGGCTTTTTTAGCGGCGAAGATCAACGAGGCACTCTAGGGCAGCTTCTCGGGTGCGCTCGGTCAGGCTGGCGCGGAGGCTCTCGGCGAGCGGACGAGCGGCTTCTTCCTTGGCGGAGCCCAGTGTCAGGAGAGCGGCGACAGTAAGATCATCGTGGCGGTTGTCGGTGATGGCGGCGAGCAAGAACTGGCGGACCTCGTCCGGCAGGAGCGCGGCATCGTCTGCGGAGAGACGCGGGAGAAGCCTGGCGATGGCGGAGCGAATCGCCTCCTCAATCTCTTGCTCCCAGCGCCGCTTTTTGCCATCCAGGAGTGCGGCTGCATGGCAGAGTGGCCCCAGGGACTCGCGCTCATGAATCTCATTGACGACCTCCGTCAGCCCGGCGAGAGCGTTGTGCCGCAGAGGGCCGTAGCGCCGCACGGAGAGCCAGATTGCGAGGGCGATCATGAGGGGGCCAGCCAGAAATAACGGTAAAGGGACCATGCCCAAGAAGCCGCCTTGGTAGTTGAGGAGCACCCAGAACCCTAGGGTGATGCTCATCACGATGAGCGTCACCCGCTCACGCCGCAGTCGGCTCATCTGCTCTTCCTGAAGGCACTGGCAGAGCTGAAGCGCCGCCGCATCCGCGCTCAGTCCGGTGAGAGCGCGACTAATATCGGTGACAGGAAGTAGTGCGGGCTTGAGGCGATCCCGTAGCGCAGTGTAGCTAGTGTTAGATTTTTGCACCATGGCTCAGGCAACCTCCATTTCTATCATCGCCCTATTCTAGCGTACCTCGTCCAAAAACGCCTCGGCGGCATCGCGGAGAACGGGTTTTCGGAGGAGCTTTTGGGCAATCGGAACCGTTTTCTCGTCCCGCACGCTCCCCAGCACCAAGAGCGCCGCTCGAACCAGGTCGGGCTCCGTGGTAGGGTTTGCGCAGAGTGTCCGCAAGAGCTGTCGCCGCTCGGGGGTGAGTAGCTCCGAAAGCTCGTCCTCACTGGCACGTGTCAGTAGTTGGGCCACGCTTTCTCGCAGCGCTGTTTTCGCGACAGAGTTCGCTGCATGATTGAGCCAGCCCAGCAGATCCAGCAGCTCCGGCAGAATCTGTGTACTCCGGCACTCCGGTAGCAGCTCACTCAAAATCCCCATCAGGCGCTCCGTCCGCTGGCGGCGCTTCTTGCACTCGGGGAGAAAGGGGATCAGTACCGATAACAATACGACGATCTGAACTCCGACCGCGAGCAACTTCAGGCTATCAGGTGCAAGTCGCATCAGTGGCAACACAAGCCCCATCAACATCAGCCCGCCGGTAGGAGGCTGAAGCTCGGCTTGGTGGGGGGCTACTGCATCGTGAATCAGGCGAACGGCGGTTTCTGCATCGCAGGTCTGGAGCGGAGGAATCTGCGCACGGCGAGTCGGCTCCTCGTCACGCAGCTTTCTCCAGAGCAGGAGTGCTTCGGTAGGACGAACCCGCTGGCGCATCATGAGGTCACCCGCACTGCATCCAGAAACGCCTCGACTCCATCTTTTACGTCGGGGCTTTTGCGCCGAAGCGCATAGGCGAGTGGCACTGTTTTCTGGTCTTTGACGCTCCCAAGGGCGAGAAGCGCGATGACAATCAGGTCGTGTGGTGTGTCCGAGCGGGTGAGAAGCTGGCGCAGGGTCTGGCGGCGCTCCTCGGTCAGTATCTGCCGTAGCTCATCCTCCCCGACCCGAGGCAGGAGGCGTGTGAGCGTGATGCACAACAGCCGCGTGTGCTCAGGTGGGGCGCTCTGGAGCCAGCCGAGAAAGTCGAGTAGCTCAGGACAAACGGCGCTACTGGTACAGTTGCCCAGAACCGCACTTAGGCTCTCCCGAAGTACTACTACCCTACGTAGCGGGGCAGCATTGATGATATTTTCTAGGATTCGAAGCGGCAAAGCTAAGATAAAAGCAAAGAAGGCGAGTGCTAGGCATAGGGGCACCAGCAAGCCTAGTACCATGGCAATATTGAGGAAAAAGTATGGATGAAAAATCTGCCCTAGTAGGCCAAATACGAGGTAGCCCACCAAGCAAACTAAGGCTAAGCGCAGAGTGTTGAGCCATGCCGCACTGAGTTTCTCCCAGGGCACGAGGTGAAGCTTGAGCAGGTGAGTTTGTGGAGCCGTTTTGTCGTGGATCTCAACGACGGTTTCTTCGGGGCGGAGCATCTGAAGCTGCACAGGCAAAGTGTACCGCAAATCACGAGGGGCGCAGGAAAATATTGTCGAGATGCAGAACTGATCCGCAACGGGAAAACAGGCAGGTCACTGCCAGGATAGGGACAACCATGAATAAAAACGACGATTCTAAGCTGGATCGCAGACAGTTTCTCACGGAGGCGGGACTTGGGGCGGCGCTACTGAGCGTCAGCCCGAGCGTCGCACTTGCC
>NZ_CBAYMC010000335.1:0-3845 GCF_964826245.1 Armatimonas sp.
CCCCACGGCTCCGCCTTGCCCGTGGCCAGGTTTATTAGCACTGCCGTGTGCCACTTGCCCTCGCGGTTGCCGCCCGCAAGCTGGACACCGAGCACGGCTGTTGAGGTGTGGGGGAGGGCACTCAGGCGCAGAATCCCGCCGCTGATTCCTGTCTCGTCGAAGAGCTTATGGGCGGCGGGGCTGAGCGTGATGGTCTTGGGGGGAGCGTTGCCCACGCGAAAGCCCGTGACATAGTCCTCGGTATTGATGGGGGTGATGGTGCTCTTTTCTGGTTCAGGAGTGGGCGGTGCGCTGCGCTTTTTATTCTTGCCGTTTTCGTCGCACTCGTACCACTCTAGAATGTCGTCGCCTGCGTCATCGGCCTTGCCGGTGGAGAGGCCGTAGGAGATGCGCTTGCCATCGGCGCTCCAGCGCGGCGACTGGCAGGCGCGGCTCTCTTGTGTCAGGCGGACTCGCTGCGTCCCTTCCGGCGTCGTCCGCCAGAGCTGCGCCACTTTATCGCCCTTCAGCGCCGCGGAAACAATCAGTGTGGGGAGGTTAGACATAGGGAAGTACCAAAGCTCTCTGCCGCTCCAGGCTCTCCCAGACATTTCCGGGCTCGCCGTAGACCAGTGTGTAGGGGCCAGCGAACTCCGCGGCGCGGGTGAGCTCTAGGCACCGCAGGAAGTCCTCGTCGCTGTCCCACTTGGCGTGGCAGCCCTCGGCGTACTCGGCGATCTGCTCTAGGTTGCTGTACTTGTCCGGGCCGCCCCAGTTGCCAAAATCGAAGGTCATGCCTATCGAGCCGCCCGTCTCTTCCATCAGCGTATGGATCGCTTCGGGGGTGGAGAGCGTGGGGAACCAGTTTTCCGTCATGACATGCACGCCGCGCACGTAGGCCTCCATCGCGATAATCTTAAACTGCGCAATGGACTTTGCCAGCGACTCATCGGTGAGGGGCTGCTTGCCGCCGATAATGCGGACACACTGCGCCCCCAGCTGGGATGCCTTATCAATCCAGCCGATGATCCAGTCTCGATCCCGATCTCCAAACTCCGGGTGGTTGAGATCGCCATCGTCGATCAGCAGGCTCCAGAGTGCGACTCCGGCTTCTTCGCGTGCCGCTGCCCACTCGTCTAAGTAGCAGGCGCTGGTGTTGGGAAGATGAAAGTGGCACAGCTCCATGGTGGTGATGCCGCGTCTTGCCAGCTCACGCGGGAGATGCAGTAAGTCAAGCGACGCACTATCGCGTGGGGGCATCAGGCGACCTTCGGGATCACCGGGTCTGCCAGGGGCAACGGTGCCTATGAGCTCATGAAGCGCCCAAGTCGAAACCGAGAGGCGCAGAGGTGTCTGGATCATGGAAACATTGTAGCGTATTTTTCTTCACTGGTTGTTATACGGGTTTTTGAGTTTTGGATATATTGATTATCATTATGGCGTGTATATTGTATTTATAAATTACGAAATGCAATAGTTAGCGATGTTTAGATGCTTTTATGTGCTTGTTGACTATGTATCTATACATTTTATGAAGAATTTTAAAGAGGAACTTATGTCTATCCGAATATCTCCGCTTTGGGGTCGCGTTGCCTTAATGGGATCTCTGGGAATTGCGCCCGTTGTTGTTGCGCCTGCAGCACATGCCACCAGCTTTTTCACCGACCTTGCGAGTACATTTCCCTCTGTCTACAGCTACGGCAGTGCGGATGGCGCGACCGTAGGCTGGGCCGAGGATGGAGTTAGCCTCTATGCCATGTACTGGGATAGTGCCAGCAATGCGATAAATTTACATCCCGCAATACTGGGGGACAACTCTGCCTCGCTTGCCTTAGGGGTTTCGGGTGACCGGGTTGTGGGCTGGGGGCTTGGCGATGCGACAGGCGGCTCGATACACGCTCTTGTTTGGAACAACTTGGTGGCTAGCGATCTGCATCCCAGCTCGCTCTTGGGGACAGGCTACTCCTCCGCGCTTGGCATTAATGCAGCAGGCGATAAGATCGTGGGCTATGCAACCGCTACCGATGCAGACCTGGTAAGCAATGGTTATGTAGGAGGTGCATTTTCTCCTGTTGCCCGACGCTGGGACAATGGGTTTAACTGGATCTTGCCTGTCAATACTCTCGACAGTGCAGGCCAGCGCATCTCGTCCTCAGCGGCCTTTGGAATCAGCGGCAACATTGCGGTAGGCAATGGGTTCTTTGAGACCCAGGGCTATGACAGCGCGATTCTCTGGGATGGCATCACCAGCTACCGCCTGAGTGATCTCTACTCCCAAGCTCGTGCGATTGATGGCGGCGAGCTGGGCCTGAGTGGAGCGCGTACCGTTGGCGTTCAGGAGAACCAAGCCTATGTTTGGAATGGAGTCAGCAGCGGGACAAGCCTGCACCCCACGAGCTATCTGGGAGTGGGGGGCACCTCCGAAGCTCGTGCGATCTCTGGCAATCTGATCGTGGGAGTGGGGGCAGGCGCAAACACGGCCAACCTCAACCGCGCACTAGCTTGGCAGAATGGTGTTTTTTACGATCTTCACTCCCAGCTTGGTCTGGCGGACGATGCCATCTCGGAAGCGACTTCTGTAGATAGCCAGGGCTATGTCTCAGGCAACTACATCGTTAATGGCGAGAAAAAAGCCTTCCGGGTGAAGTTCACGCCCGTTGGGGGAGGCACACCGACTCCCGTGCCAACCCCAGAGCCGATCCCAACACCCATTCCGACACCCGTGCCAACCCCGGAGCCGATTCCTACCCCTGCACCGACTCCCATGCCAACCCCAGAGCCGATCCCAACACCCGCTCCGACTCCGGTGCCAACCCCAGAGCCGATCCCAACGCCCGAGCCGATTGCAACGCCTGCTCCTACCCCAGAGCCCATTGCGACGCCAGATCCCACTCCCGTTCCAACCCCGGAGCCTATCGCGACGCCAGATCCCACTCCTATTCCAACCCCGGAGCCTATCTCCGACCCAAATCCTCAGCCTAGCCCGGATCCGCAGGCAACGCCGGTTTCAGACCCGAGTGCCATTCCAGAGCCTAGTGCTGCTGCGCTTTTGGTTCTAGGAGGAGTCGCGCTCGCCTCACGACTGCGGCGGCGCTGATAGCGTAGACTTTTAGTCTTTGTCTCTCTCAATTCCCAGGAACCCTCGCAGGCGATCCAGCCACGAGGGTTTTTCTTCGGGGGGCTCTAGGGTCTGGGGATGTACCGAAGGGCGTGCCCCGACCGCGGCAAGGGTTTGCTGGGCCTGCGCAAGCGCACTTGCCTCAGCCTGTGGGGTCGGGTCGGGCTGATGAAGGGTCAGGCGGGTCAAGTTCGCGGTGCGTGCCAGTGCTCGAAGCTCCATCCACTCCTCCTCGGTGAGTGCCGCACGATCCGTCGCCTCAATACTGCGACCTTCTAGCAGAGCATCTAGCACCCGGTGCACGGGAGGGGAGAGTAGGTTGAAGTTGCCTGTCTGGGCATCTTTAGAGTTCGATATGGGTTCCATGGTATTTCTTAACCGGCGCTGCTGTACTCTCTTGTTCTGTCTGTGCGACGCTACGCCGTCGCTGCTCAATAGCTCCGCTCTGCACCGCTTCCTCACGCAGAATCTTGCGTAAGTTTACCAGCCCCCGGTGAATCAGGGACTTAACGGCTCCCTCGGTTTTACCTAAAGCAAGAGAGATCTCCTGAATCGAGAGATCGCCGCCAAAGCGTAGCAAGATCGTGTCTGCCTGGTCCGCAGGCAGTGTGGCGACCGCTGCCCGGATCAGTGCTTGCGTCTCGTGGCGCTCCGCGAGCTCGTGCGGGTTCGGGCCTGCGTCCTGGAGGTTTTCCATCAGCGCTCGGACATCATCTGCGGCCCCTTCTAGTGAGAGAGGTGGCTGTCC
>NZ_CBAYMC010000336.1:0-3831 GCF_964826245.1 Armatimonas sp.
AGACCCCGATGTGGTTCTAGTCGGCGAGATTCGTGATGGAGAGACTGCTGAGATCGCCTTCAAGGCAGCCATGACGGGGCACCTCGTGCTCTCGACGCTCCACTGCAACCAAGCGGCAGGCGCTCCCACCCGACTGATGGACATGGGCGTGGAGCCTTTTATGATCGCCTCGGGACTGATCGGTGCGCAGGCCCAGCGCCTCGCACGACGATTGTGTTCTCACTGTCGCACGTTTGGCCCCGCAACCCCCAACCAACAGAAGCTCCTCGACATGATGTACGGTGCCCCTCTGCCCGTCAAGGCAATTGGTCAGGTTCAGGGCTGTGCGCGCTGCAACAACATGGGCACGTCGGGCCGTATCGGTGTCCATGAGCTGATGGTCGCCTCCGAGAGTATCCAGCAGCTCATCATGAAGCGCGCCACCACGGTCGCGATTCAGAACGAGGCCATGCGCCTAGGAATGATCCCCATGATCGGCGACGGCCTCGGAAAAGTCATCGCAGGCCTGGCGCTCCTCGACGATATTCAGAAAAAAGTATTTGCGGGCTAACCAACAGCAGGCAGGGCAGCGATAGAGCTTCCAGAAATTTGAGCGAGCTGGCTGGGCGACTGCCAGTTCTTGTCCTCGTCGTCCTCCGCTTTTAGGTACACCTGGCGCATCACGTCTTCGGCACTGGTCAGGCCCGCTCGGATTTTATTGAGCGCGTCCTCACGGATCGGGATCATGCCCGCCTCAATCGAGGCGCGGCGCAGAACCCCACTCGGAGCCTTGTCAATGATCAAACGCGAGAACTTCTCGTCCACGGTGACCACTTCATGCACCCCAATACGGCCTTTATAGCCCGTCCCCTCACACTCCGAGCAACCGGCGGGCTGCCAGATCATGTCCGTCTCTGAGATTCCTAGAAGCCCAGCTTGGCGCAGTGTGGGTGGCGCTTGCCGACGGCAGCGAATGCAGAGCCGTCGCACAAGGCGCTGGGCCGCCATTCCAATCAGCCCCGAGGCAATCAGAAACGGAGGAACCCCCATGTCAATCAAGCGAGTCACCGAGGTGGGAGCATCGTTGGAGTGGAGTGTCGAGAGCACCAGGTGCCCCGTCATGGCTGCGCGAAAGGCAATCTCGGCGGTCTCTTGGTCGCGCATCTCACCGACCAGAATCGTGTCCGGGTCTTGGCGCAAGATCGCGCGAAGCTGACGGCCAAAAGTCAGGCCCACTTTCTCATTGACCGCGCTCTGGTTGATCCCCTCCATATTGACCTCAACAGGATCTTCGCACGTGACAATATTAACCGTCTTGCTGCGCAGGACGTTCAGCGCCGCATAGAGTGTGGTCGTCTTGCCGGAGCCCGTCGGCCCCGTCACCAGCACCAGCCCCAGCGGGTTGCGGATTAGCTCCTCAAAAACCTCTCGGTTGGTAGGCGAAAAGTCCAGCCCCTCCAGAGGCCGCACCGACATCGAGCGGTCCAGAAGGCGCATCACGATCTTCTCGCCATAGAGCACCGGCAGGCTAGAGATACGCAGGTCAAACGACTTCCCTGGCATCGTGATGGCAATACGTCCGTCTTGAGGCAAGCGCTTCTCGTTGATATCCAGATCGGCGAGTACTTTAATGCGCACCGCAATCGGGTCTTGTAGGTCCTTGGGAAGCTCTTTCCAGCCCTGTAACACCCCATCCACACGCAAGCGTACTTCGACGAAGTTCGCACGCGGCTCTATGTGAATATCACTGGCTCCCAAGCGGACGGCATCATTGACCATCGCATTGACCATCTGAACAGCGGGTCCCTGAATGGCGGGCGATGTCCCCCCCGGCCCCGATCCTGGCATACTCATCTTAGGTTGTTCTCCTGAGATGAGATTCGTCAGTGAGGAGGGAAAATCCTGCGGGGGCTATCCCCGCTGGCCGAACTCGTAGGCGGGATCTACCTCATCGTTGCCGGTGGGAGGCGGGACGGTAACTTCGCTTTTGTAGTCGGGCTTGGGCGCGACTTTGTTAAGCTGGGTGTCCATCTGGTGCGCGAGCTCTGTGAGTTTGGTGGGATCTGGCGTTTCGCCGAGGGAAGAAAGCATAGGAATCAGCGCTCCCAGTTCAGCGGTATTGGCGGCCTGGGCTTGCTGGGCCATTTCCAGGTGAAGAGTGGTGGTCTTGAGCTGCTCCTGCGCGATTCCATAGTTACGCTGGGCAATGGCCTCCAGCGACAGATCCAGAAGGCGGCGCGCTTCGAGCTGGTGCATCAAGGCGATATCGGCATAGCGCGCCAGCTCAGAGGCGCGCAGGTTTCGCCGGTTGATCTTAAGCTCTTGGGTGAGTGTCTGGAGCTTCTTGGTCTGGGAGCGCATTCCACTTCCGTAGGCGATTCCCAGAACAAAGAGCGAGCCCGTCACTAAAATCGTCCACTGAACCTTATTGAATCCCATAGTAGTGCTATCGTACCGTACAATAACTCTTATGGAAAGAGCGCGAGCCGTGCTTTTGCGGGGAATTGAGCAGAGGGCGATGCCTGGCGCGGTGGTGTGTGTACGCCGTCGAGGGGAGACGCTCTGGCATGAGGCACTGGGCACGAGAGAGGGCACTACGGCAACAGCATCTGCCACACTCTACGACCTAGCCAGTCTTACCAAGCCTCTGGCGATGGCCTCCAGCATGAGTGTTTTGCTAGAGCGCGGCGATGTCGCACTGAACACGCCGCTGGCGAGCTTTCTGCCCAAAGCGCCCCACCTCAAAGAGGCTACAGTACGCCACTTGCTCACCCATACGTCGGGTCTGCCTGCGTGGATCGCGTGCTACAAAGGCGAAGGCAGTGGCATGGAGGCCGCCGTTCGTGCGATCGCGAACTTGGAGCTTCGGGGTGCTCCCGGTACGCACTACGAGTATTCCTGCCTTAACTATATCTTGCTCTCCCACATTTTAGAGATTCTCACGAACACGACACTGGATCAATTTGCCGCAGAGCACGTCTTTGCCCCGCTTGGCCTCACCGACACGCTCACGTTCCACCCCGAGCACTCCCGCTGCGCCCCGACCATCTCGCAGGAAGGTCCCGGCTCCGGCGAGACACTGGCAGGGATTGTCCACGATGGCAACGCACGGGCTATTGGCAGTGAGGGCAGCTCGGTTGCAGGCAACGCGGGGCTCTTTGGGACTGCCGAAGCCGTCGCCCGCTTCGGGGAGGCGATTCTCCACGGAGGGCTCTTTGGCTCTCCCACCCGCCAGCGCTGGCTCACCCCCCAGTCCATGCCACCGGGCCACACCCTCGCGTTTTTCTGCCAGCCCAACGGTCTTACCCCCAGCGGCGAGCTTCTCTCCGACCAAGCCGTGGGGCATAGCGGCTTCACCGGCACGGCGCTCGTTCTTGACCCCGAAACCGGCTGCGTGATCTCCCTTCTCACCAACGCCGTCTATCTGGATAATAGTAAAGCCGAGTTTCTCCCCCTACGCCGACGCTTTATGAATGCCGTCGCAGGGGATCTCTAGTTGTCAGTTCTTCTTCCAAATCACCGGAACCCGTGTCACGGTGGAGCCGTCTTGGCGATCTACAAAGCCCACGATGTCACCGCTCTCAGAGATGCCCTGTGCCTCGCTCTGCTTGACGGTACCAAAGCTTGCGGGAATCAGTGCCTGTAAATTGATCGCCGAAGCTGCCGTCCCCGACCAGACCACGGCGATATCCGTCACTCCCAGAGAGTTGCTGGCTTTCCCGACTTGTTGTGCCCCATTCGTGGCACGGATCAGTGAGTTCGTCCTGCCAAGCTGCGTGGGATGTATGTCCTGAACGGAGGCGGAACTACCGCTCCAGATCGCCGCGTGCAGCCCGACGGAGCGCAGAGAGA
>NZ_CBAYMC010000337.1:0-3805 GCF_964826245.1 Armatimonas sp.
GAAGAAGTAGGGGCACGACGGGCACTCGTCGCGCTCGGTGGGGGTGGCGGGGAAGACCTTGAGGGCGATTCCACGGAGGGCTCTATCGTAGTCGTCTAGGTGCCGCTCGCGGATGCGGGGGCGGTCGGCAACGGGCAGGCGGCGGCCATCTTGGAGAAAGCGCACGAAGACCTGATCGGGGCCGAAGGTCTCCTGGAGGAGTGAGAGGCGCAGATCCGGGTCGGCTTTATCGGCATCGGGAGCGGGGGGCTTGCGGAGGGTGCGGCGCTCCACCTGGCGCGTGCTCTCGCTGAAGTCATCGGGGCGGACGAGAATGGTTCCACTGTCGAGGGGCAGAGCCATCAAGGGGCGCTGGTTTGGCGGGCAGGCGGGGACACTCTTGGCGACGATCTCCCGTGCCAGCTTTTCGTAGAGCGGGTAGGCCGGGTCGCTCTGACTCGGGCCATGCTCGCGCCAGAGGGATTCTAGAGCGCTCGTCGGCTGCGACGACGAGAGGGCAGCAAGAACCGCCCGCTTAAAGCTTTCGTAGGCAGAGGCGCTCCCGACAGGCTTTTCCTCGACCACCTGAAACTCATAGCGCTTGGGGCAGCGCAGGTAGAGCTCGGCATCGGGCGCTTTCACCTCGGGGTGTGTTGGGGGTGTTTCGGGCGGTGGCAGCTCGTTTTCGGAGTCCTTGCTGCGCCAAAAGATTGTCTCCACGCCCTCCACATTATCGAGGCAGTTGAGCAGCGGCGACGGGCGGGCGCTCATGCGACCATGCTTGACGGCGCGGGAGAGCACTAAGTGATCGCGTGCACGGGTGAGCGCCACAAAAAACAGGCGCGCCTCTTCCTCGGAGGCGACCGTCCCAGGCTCCTCTTTTGCCTCTCCCTCCTCGTCGGGAAGCGGCGTGAGCAGGCCGGGCATGGGGCGCGGGGGGAAGCGGCCTACGGCTAGGTTCGGCACAAAGATCGCAGGGAACTCCAGCCCCTTGGCACCGTGCACGGTTAAGAGGTGAACCGCGTCCTCGCTCTCGTTGATCGGGGCTGCGGGGGCGGTACCTAGGCGCGTCAGGCGGCGCAGGTGCTCCAGAAACGCCTGGATGAGCCGTGTCTCCCCGATGCGGAGAATGGCCTCCCGCTCCCGAAACGTCAGCGCGAGCATCAGCAGGCTCGTCACCGCCTCGGGCTCCGCCAGCGTGCGTGCCAGCCCCTCAGCGCCATAGAGCATCTCAATGAGTGCATCGTAGGCATCGGCATTTGTCTCGACTTGCTCATCCAGCCTTGCAAGAAGCATACGAACATCGGGGCGGGTGAGCAAGCCGCCTTCGTCGGGGCCGGGGCCAACGGGAATACCGCGGGCGACAAGGGCTTTCTTCAGGTTGCGTGCCTGGTTTCGGGTCCGGCAGAGCACGGCCAGCTCGCGCCAGGCGTAGCCGGCCTCGGTATACTGCTGCATCGTGCTCGCCATGCCCCCTGCCTGGCCCGCATCGTCGGGAGCAATCGCCAGCGTTGTCGAGGCAAGTCCCTCCCGCCGCGGCTCCCAGACCGCGCTGCCTTCGCCGCTTGCCTGTCCAAAGAGCGAGACCAGTCCGGGGCGGGACCTATAGTTCACCGCCAAGTCCATGCGCCGACCGCCCGGGAAGTCCTCGGCGAATCTTGCCACATTAGCGGGCGAGGCACCGCGAAAGGCATAGATCGCCTGCCGCAGATCGCCCACCGCCCAGAGCGCCGTGCCATCCGGCCCGGTCAAGAGCTGAACCAGCCGCGCCCCCGAGCGGTTGATGTCTTGGTACTCATCCACCAGCACCTGCCGCCACTTGCCTCTCTCCCCCGCCAGCACGTCCGAGTAGCTTTCCAGCAGGCGCAGGGGCCGCACGACCAAGTCTGCAAAGTCCAGCGCCCCGTGCTCGTGAAGCAGGCCCTCGTAGGCGGCGTAGAGCCGGGCGATATCTTGCCAGATCTCATCGCCGCTTGTCTCGGCACGCTGCGCCACTTCCTCGGGAGTCAGGCCGCTCTCTTTCACTTTGGAGATTGCCCGGAGCGCTTCGGGGAGAGGGTAGGCGGGGTCGTGTAAGTACCGCAGGGGCCCTAGCTCCAGCCCCGCAATGCGCCGCTCCAGAAGCGCAAATGCCTCAGCCTCCGTCAGCATCAAGGGGCGCGGCGGGAGCCCGGCAAGCTTCCAGTGCCGCCGCAGGAGATCTAGCCCATAGGAATGAAACGTGGTGATGGCCGCTCGTGCTGCGATGGTCTCGTCCTCGCTGGCGATGCGCTCCTGCATCTCGGCGGCAGCTTTTCGGGAGAACGTCAAGGCGAGGATATTCTCCGGCCTGACATTTTTCTCGCGTACCAGAAACAAAACCCGCGCCGTCAGCGTGCGTGTCTTGCCCGTGCCTGGCCCCGCCCCCACCAGAAGCGGCCCGTAGTCGGCCTTGGCGGCGGCTTCTTGGGAGTCATCGAGGCCCGTCGCCAGGCTCTTCTCCACGGGCGTCTTTTCTAGGGCGGGCAGCACGAGCGGCGCGGTGAGCTGGGCGATGATTGTGGCAAGTGGCAGCCCGAGCTTTTCCGCCATCTCCACCGCATCGAGCTTGTCGTCAATAAAGAGCTTACGGGCCAGCGGTGCCGGAAGAAGAAACTCCCGTGCGTAGACATTGGCCTCCGTCTCGCGGCGCTGCTTGGGGCCGTAGCCACTGCCCGCGCTCTCCGGAATCTCCGCCAAGTCGCCCTCGTCGCAGCGGCACTCCTCCGGGCTATGATGGAGCTTTAAGTGCCCCAGCTCATGTGCCAGAATCAGCCGCCTTTCTTCAGGCTTGGCATCGTCACGCACCCACACTGCCGCTGCTTCGACATCCAAGACCGCATGTGCCATAAACAGCAGGGGGTCGCGGCGTGGGCGCGGGCGCACCGCCAGCCCGGCGGCAGCAAACGCCGCCTCTAGCAAGGCATCGGCGCTGACGCCTAAAGTATCGGGAAGGGCAGCGCGGTCAGCGCGAGCATGAATACGGGCACGGCTCCAGTCAGAGATCACGCGCTATTGTAGGCCGAAAAACGCCCGTTTGCCCGAACTGTATTTTAGAGTCCGAGCAGTCGCATAAGCTCGTCGCCGGAGAGGGTTACCGTATTGTTGGCATATTTTGCATCCGTGTAAGCGGAGCCGGCCGCAAAAATAGCTTCGGGAGAGAGCCGTGTGACAAAAGGTAAGAGCAAGAGATACGGTTCGTTCCATGGAGGCATTTTATGCAAACATGGCTCTTTGTGTGACTGCTCTGTGATAAGAGGGAATATTCGTAACGCTGTCGAAGAGTACTCTCATCATCATGAATGCTCTAAGACTTGCTTCGTGTGCGCTTCTCAGCGCGATCTGTATTGGCATGAGCCTGGCGACTCCCCCCCCAGCCCCCGTCGAGCGGGTGAGAACGGGGGCAGCTGTCTTCAACCGAGACATTCGCCCGATCCTCTCTGACAACTGCTTTGCCTGCCACGGCCCGGATAAGAACAAGCGCCAAGCAAATCTGCGGCTCGACGGGCCGAATCGCGCCGTTGTGCCGGGCGATATTCTGGCAAGCTCGCTGGTGCGCGAGGTGCGTAGCGGGGCGATGCCGCCCGCAGATTTTCACAAGAAGCTCACCGAGTCGCAGAAGCAGCTCCTGATGCGCTGGATTGGCGAGGGGGCCAAGTACCAGAAGCACTGGGCCTACGAAATGCCTGTCAAGCCCGCGATTCCGGCGGGCAAGAGTGCGATTGATTTTCTGGTGCAAAAGCGCCTCGCAGAAATCAAGCTCAAGCCGTCGCCCACTGCCGACCGACGCACTCTCATCCGCCGCCTG
>NZ_CBAYMC010000338.1:0-3777 GCF_964826245.1 Armatimonas sp.
GGGGCCGGGGGGAGGAGGGATGGCTTGGACACCGCAATCTGCCTGAAGCTCCTCCCACGCCTCCACGGTTCCCAGCGCCGCCTCGCACCTGTGCTTGATGCCCTGCTCGCGCTCGCCGAGGTCGAAGGCTGGACACACACCGCCGTTGCCCTCCGCACGCTCCAGAACCGCCTACTTCGCGACGGCTTCGGGGGCTACGCGTTTGAATAACCCCCTCAAAATCCCCCTTCGCTTGCCGCACCCGGAGGGTACCCGGGTCACCGTCTCAGCGGCGGGGGGAGGTTTACTCCTCTACTCCGACGCCCTTCGACAAATTCCACCTACCGAAGCGGCGACGTTTGGGGAAGAGCCTGTGCAGCTTCGTGAGAACGGGGTGGCGGAGTGGGTGCTTTCTGGAGTTCCAAAAAGCTGGCGGCTGCGGGAGGGCGGGCCGGTGCGTGTCAGCCGCACGAACCTGCACTCGGGCACACTTATGGCGGGCAATGAGGCGGGGCTGCTCACCCTGGTGCTGGAAGATGAGACAGGCAGGCTGCGGGCGAGCGCTGGGCTTGAGATTGTCAGTGCCAAGCTCGGCTACCGCGAGGACTTTCGGCAGCTCTTAGAGGACATTGCACGCCGCGCCACGGATCTGCTCCTGCGCCAGCGTACCGAGATGACGTCACCGATGACTGCCACCGAGCGCCCCGATCCCGCGCGGCTGGTAGAGCGCTTTTTTCTCCTGCGCGGCTTGCTGGAGAGCGGCGAGTTTCAGCGCGGCCTCGCCCGAGTACTCTCCGACCCGCACCGCATTCTCCATGCGGAGGCCGAGTCGCTGCCGCTGAACCGGGCGCGGCGGCTGACTCCCAGTACGGTGCGCTGGCTCGCCACGGCCACGCCCCGCCAGCCTGTTCCCGTTGGACATTGCCTAACGAAGCGTGGTCTGGCAACGGTGCCGCTGCACCTGCCCCACACGCGCCCCACGGAGACCGGTGACACGCCCGAAAATCGGTTTGTTAAGTATGCTCTGAGGCAGATGCTGGAGACGCTAGATGCCTGCACCGTGACCGAACGCTTGCAAAAAGAAGCGTGGTGGCTGAGAGCGCCGCTGGAGCAAGCTCTCGCGCACCCGCTCTTTGCTGAGGTCGGAACCTTGACACAGCTCCCCACGGGGAGCCAGGTTCTGGCGCGGCGTAGTGGCTATCGGGAGGTCTACCAGACCTGGCTGGCGGCGCAACAGGCGCTTCAGCTCTCGTGGGAGGGTGGGCAAGACGTCTTTGGAGCTGGGCGGCGCGATGTGGCGACGCTCTACGAGTACTGGTGCTTTTTCGAAGTGGCCGCCGCCGTGGAGCGCGTTTTGGGGATATCCTGGCCCTCTGGTGCTTTTCTGACGCCCACAGCAGATGGCTACTCGCTGGCCCTGCGGCGTGGCACCGAGCTGCGGCTGGAGTCGGACGGAGTCTCGCTGTTCTACAACCCGACCCTGCCAACGTGGACGCGCCCCGTGCGCCCGGACATCACACTGGCCACCGGGGAAATGCGCGTTCACTTTGATGCCAAGTACCGCCTCACGGATCACCACGACGCCCTCACCGACGATATTCTCACGATGCATGCCTACCGTGATGCCCTCCCCGGCACGCTCGCTGCCGTCGCGCTGTATCCGGGAAAGACCGCGCACTGGTGGCCCGATCCGGCAAGTCCTCGCCATGGCCTCGGGGCGCTTCCGCTGGCACCGGGGCGTGGACAGACGGCGCTGGATCGGCTCTTAACGGCGATAATTGTCTCCAAGTGAGTGCTTGCGCGAGTGACAGATCCGCGAGGTCGTTGACAAAGCCTGCGGTGGACGGTTGCGGTAGAAGTCCTGCGCGATGTCCTCAACGGTGGGCGGCACCGTGAGCTCCGTGACTTGTGTCGGGCCAATCGTGGTGCAGCAGAGGCGTCTTAAGGGCAACAAGCGCCAAGAATAGTGCGAGCGTTTTCATCTTATCTCAAGAGGACGTTTGTTGGGGGGATCTGGTTACGGGGAACATAGGATAAAATGCTCCTTGTGTCATCCCCTATTCGCCGTCAGTACCAGCTTTTTATCGAGCGCCCCCCCGAAGCCGTCTTTGCCTTTGTGGCAGACCTGAGCAACTACGCTCGCATTTGCCCCGAGGATCAGAAAGAAGAGGCGACCGGGCTTGCGCAGGGTGTCGGCGCACTGGTGCTGTTTCGCGGCGGCCCGTGGGGCGATATTACCGCCACCGTGAGCGAGCACGACGAGCCACGCCTGCTGAGCTTCCAGCAAGTTGAGGGGCCGTTTGTCTCTTGGACGCACCGCTATAAGTTCTCGGTCTATCCCAATGGCACGCTCCTCAACGAGCAGTTCGAGTACACGCTTAAGGGCCTCGCGATTGCCAAAGAGAAGCTCCCCAGTACCGCCAAGCTCTGGGACGACTGGGTGCGCCACCGTCAGAGCGAGACCAAGCGGATTCTGGAGCGCATCGGGCGCATCAAGGGGCCTGGGGTTTAGGCCCCCCTAACCCCCGCTGCGCGGGGGGACAATAAGGAAAGAGTTCCTTGTCTCTCCCCCGTCGGACGGGGGGTGGGGGGGAATCTAAACAAACAGAAAGCGGGTTTCTTCGAGGTTGCGCTGAATTTCTTGGAGAAATTTGATTGCGGCGAAGCTGTCTGCGGCGCGGGGATCATGGGCGAGGGTGAGTGTGCCCGTCGGGCCGATATAGAGATGCGCGGCCTGTGGCGTGTGTAGGATTGGTGTCTGGGACTCTGCCTCCCCGATGGTGAGCGTTGCCGTGGCCCCGCGTGTGGGAAGCGCCGCCATACTCTCTAGCTCGCGGGAGAGCGCGAGAATGCTTTTTTTGTCGGCGTCGCAGAGCACGGGGAATGCACCGCCGGGTTGCGGCAAGCAAATATTGATAGTTGCTCGGAGCCGAATCTCCTCGTCGGCGAGCCAGGCGGCATTGAAACGCGGGTGGGCTTTTAAGGCGGCGGCGACAGCGGCAACAAAAAACGCCGAAAGTGTCGCGCCGGACTTCTCCTGCAAGCGCCGCGTCTCCGTGAGATCGACGGAGAGTGTGGTGTACTGATGCGGCACGAGAGCGAGCGCGGCGGCATGATGCCGGGCCAAGTGCTGCTCATTTTCGGTGGGTGTGTAGCGCGTCTCGGGGCCAACGGGGACGTAGTCGGGCTCTGGTGCGGTATGCGTCTTTGTCTCGGTAACACCTGCCAGAACGGCCAGCGGCTCGCCCGCCTCGACCGCTTCTGCCTCTAAAACGGCTTTCTTAAAGAGCACGCCATAGACGGGGGCCAAGACCAAAAACTCCGTGCCATCGCTCTTTCTCAGGCGCAGGAGCGGCTCGTTCAGCGCAACAAACTGCCCAATGGCGCGCTCCCAACCCGCGACGGTGGCGACGCCCTCATGCTCCGCGATGACCGTAAACTTCACGCGCTCAGTGTATCGGCCTGCGCGGCCAGCGCAAAGTCTTTCTCCGTCAGCCCGCCCGAGTCGTGGGTCGTGAGTGCGAGCGTCACTTTGTTGTAGCGAATGTCCATGTCCGGGTGATGATCCGCCGCCTCAGCCGCGTCGGCCACGGCATTGACAAAGCGCATCGCCGCCACAAAGTCGGCAAAGACAAACGTGCGGGAGATCATCCCATCTTTCAGGCTCCAGCCCGCACGGAGTGCCAGCGCCGCTTGCACGGCGGCATCGGTTAGTTTTGGGTCTCGCATCGCTATCTTCGCACCACCCGCTCCGGCTGGTTGCTGACGACACTTTTATACGCCGCTTCGACCACTTCC
>NZ_CBAYMC010000339.1:0-3750 GCF_964826245.1 Armatimonas sp.
TCACCGAGTTGCCGACAATGTCATAGGTCGCCATCGCCACCACTTGCTTGCCCTGCTCTTTGAGGCTTTTTGCGAGCTGCGCCGAGCCGAGCAAGCTCTGCTCCTCACCCGTCACCGCAGCAAAGATCACGGTGCAGCGTGGTTTAAGGCCCGCCATGAGCCGTGCACACTCCAGCACCACCGCCACCCCCGAGGCATCGTCGTTGGCACCCGGCGCAGGCGAAGTAGCGTCCAGCACATCCGTCACCCGCGAGTCGTAGTGGCCGGAGACGACGATCACACGCTCGGGAGTATCCGTGCCCGGCAGCATCGCCAGCGCATTGCCAAGCTCCTGCGCCTTGGTCATCCGCCCGCCCGCCGGTTGCACCCAGCGCTGCTGCGCCACCTGCAGATTCCCTCCGTAGCTTTTCAGCTCGCGCTCCAGCCACGCTACCGCCGCATCCGCGCCGCGTGCCCCCGAAAGCGTGTGCCGCGTCGGAATTGCCGCGAGCGAACGAATCGTTGCCTCAAGCCGCACTCGGGAGACACTTGAAATCAATCTCAGTTGCATGCCCTATTGTACAGAAAGCAGATCCCGGATAGGACTGGTGCGGCCTGTGGCTTCGTTTTTTACCGGGCAGAAAAACTGCCCAGTGAGTTCCCTCGACAGTATCGGGTCGTTAAATCCTGCTCAATGATGCTCTACGCAGCCTTCGACAGTGTAAATGCCGCGGCAGCCTCATTCTGAGTACGGGACAGAGGCACGATTTTCTGCACCCGAACCAGCTCAAACATCGCCATCACCCGGGGCTGAACACTACAAAGACGTAGCTCTGCTCCACGAGCACGCACATGTCTTAGAAGAGACAGGATCGCCCCCAGACCGGTACTGTCAATGAACTCAACCTGACTCATGTCAAGAACAATATGAATTTCGCTCGGCAGATGCAGCGCCACTGCCTTCTTGAACTCTGAGGTGTTGCTCATGTCTAATTTCTTTGCCTCAACAATTAAGCAAACAACGGATATATCAATATACGATTTAATTAGTTCCATGGTAGTTATTTTCTGTTTCATCACGTATTATTTTTAATTGCAAGTGATTCCAACCCATTTCATCACGATGATAGGTCACTTCATCAAAGCAACTATTGATCAAATGCCAACCAAATCCACCATTCATAGACCCATCTAGCAAAGGAGGCTGAATGGCATTGATATCAAATGGCCTACCTCGATCATGAAGGATAAAAAGCATTTTATCGTCGTAAACACGCACTTTTAAGCGAAACCATTCTTCGGTACGGCGCACATAAGCATGTTTAATGACATTCCCTGCCGCCTCACTCAGCCCTAGTAAGATATTATCAAGGTACTTCTGAGCCCCACAGGCACGACAGAGCTCTTCGGTCACGTGACGCAGTCTCTCTAGCTCTTCAGGATTGCTGCGAAACTCGATATCTTTCTGAAGTAAGGGGATGGGCAAGCGAGGGCGCATCTTTTCGATACGCACCACGACGCAGGTTAGATCGTCACCGATACCGCCGCGCCAGGCATTTACCGTTTGGCACAAGGCGTTTGCCAGCTCTTGCGGCTCAAGATGGGGGTTTAGGCTTTCCTTCAGTCGCTCCTCACCAAACGGCTCCCCCTCGGCATTTAGTGCCGTCGTGAGGCCGTCGGAGTAGAGAACAAAGATATCTCCCAGGCCAAAAGTGGCAAGGTGCTGCTCATAAAACTCATTTGCGACGGCTCCTAGGGGAACATTGCTCCCTTTTAGAAACATGCTTTCTTGAGTGCTAGCCTGCCAGTGCAAAATACTCGGGTGCCCTGCATCCACAAAATACAGGCGATGTTGATCCCGCATAAAACGCACATAGTTCAGAGTAACAAAGGAGTCAAGGTCGCTGAGAATAGGACTCAATACCGCCTGAAGAGAGCCTACAATCTCCTGCGGCTCAGGTAAGCGCCCGATACAGTGAAACTCCGTAACGAGCCGCCGTGCAACGAGCTGTAGCTGGCTTTTCACCCCCGCACTGACAAGAGCGGCTTTTATCCCCCTACCCATGACATCGCCTAAGACAACATCTAAAGACTGCTCCCGAAACGTGAGAAAGTCGCAGTAGTCGCCCGAGACGTGATCGGCGCCTTGGAGATAGACCCCAACAGAGAGGCCATCCGGATGGCTCGCCGGTCTCTGACGTAACAAAAGCGCACGCTGGATGACAGCTCCCACCTCGAACTCCTGATGGTGAGCCTCTTCAAGTGCTTCAGCCGTCGCCCTTAACTTAGCCTCTATCGCCTTTTGGGCAATGGCGTAGCGGATGGAGCGCTCCATCAGCTCGGGCGTGGCTCGCCCTTTCACCAGATAGTCCGATGCCCCAACGGCAAGTGCCTCTTGATCCACCAAAGGATCATCACTTCCTGTGAGCAAGAGAACGGGTCGTGTGTAGCCCTTTGCACGCGCCTGCTCTAAAAGACTCACACCCGAGGCGCTACCGAGACGATAGTCGAGCAGGCAGATCGCATGCCTGGCTTCACGGCCATTGCTGGGAAGCATCTGCGCCAGAGCCGCTTCTGGCGTGCGTGCCCAGTATGCCTCGTAGCGCTGCTCGCCGGGGATATCAGCCAAAAGATCACGAGCGATCAGAAAGTCTTCCTCGTCGTCGTCTACCACAAGAACTTGCAGCGGGATGCTCATAGAACCGCCTCCGGGGCGTAGCGGACGACCATCTCTTCGGCAAAAGCGACGAGTCCTTCAAACGTAATTGGCTTTATCATAAAGCCTTCTGCGCCAAGGGCAATGGCAGCTTCGATATCATTAGGATCACTAGAAGTCGTCAGGACAACAGTAGGGACGCTGGATAGGGCACGATCTGCTTTGAGTTCCATAAGTGTCTCACGGCCATTCTTGCGAGGCATGTTCCAATCCAACAAGATCAGTCGTGGAAGCGGCTCAAGCTGTCGTAGCAGTGCCAGCAAGAGCTCGCCATCTTCGACAAAACCAACACAGTCCACGGAAGTACATTCATCAAAGGCGTCTTTTGCCATGAGACGATCATCAGGATCGTCATCGGCCATCACGATGCGCAGGGGAAACTCGGACGAATATCTCATGCCAATGCTCCTTTTTGTTGTAAGGGAAGCTCCACGGTAAAGACAGCCCCTGCACTAGAGCTGCTACTTGCTTCAATCGTCCCTCCATGTCGCTCGGCAATTCGGCGACAGATCGCCAGACCGATACCGGTTCCTTCGTAGGTTCCCATCCCATGAAGGCGCTCAAAGACCTCAAAGATACGCTCCGCGTGCTCGGGAGCAAAGCCAATCCCATTGTCCGCGATCTGAATGGAGACATAACCAGGGCGGCTAGACTTCGCCGCCACGCTGACTTCGGGCGAGCTACCAGGGCGGGAGAACTTGAGCGCATTGCACAGCAGATTTTGAAAGAGCTGGCGCATCTGCATAGCATCAGCCTCAATGTGTGGCAAGGCTCCCAGAGTCACTTGTGCTCCCGACGAGACCACGCGCACCTCCAGGTCCGAGAGCACCTCGTAGACCACCGTTCCCAGATTCACCTCAACAAAGGACTGGCCCTTACTTGTCACGCGTGAGTACGCTAGAAGATCATCAATCAATGCCTGCATGCGCTCCGTGGCCGAGACCATGCGTGTCAGATAGTCTTGCCCATCCGTGGAAAGACGCGCTGCCTCTTTGGCTTTGAGCCGTCCTCCAAATGCCTGAATCTTTCGTAGCGGCTCTTTCAGATCATGCGAG